>NZ_DBEXAY010000090.1:0-4379 GCF_048170485.1 Victivallis sp.
CGAACAGAGCACTGGCCTCTGTGATAGCAATAGAATGTTTTACCTGTCCAAGAAGTTTTCGCTGTTCTTTAGCATTATCCACATAAACAATAAGGTCGTCTGTATCAAAACCGTCAATTTTTCCTTGAAGTTTGACTTTCGTAATGGGCCAACAGGGAAGACAAGGAGCATAACCTCCACTGAGCATCAACGTGACAAAAGACGCCTGAACGTGGGCTTCAAAATGAAAGCCACCGCCTCCGGTTGCAAAAGAATTGCTGAGTTTTTTGCTCATTTGCAGATCTCGTTCACAACGCAGAGTGCGGCAAAGGGCTGGTGGCGATCAATACGTATTCTCGTGGGAACGTGATGCCAAAAGCCAGATGTCACGAATAATGTTTTCATTTTATTCATTTTGCAATTCTACGTCATTCAGGAATACAGCACAAAATATCACAGAAGTCGCACAAAGTCAATTCAAAGTCATAAAAATTGGAGATCCCTATCTCTGAACGTGTAAGTCAGTTACGGTCAGCACACACAAACCCCAATTAATATTGTAACTCCTCGCATGGCTATCGCTAAAGACCTGTTACGGGACATCGACTAATCTATTGTATGTTTTCTCCTGCCTTGAGAAGCTATCGTATCTCAAACTTAAAGGAACCTTATCAATATCTTTTTGCTCAGGTTTCAGTTTACGATGTTCTCTATCCCTCCTGCCTTTGCCAATGCGAGTGGAAGCCATTGGGTTTCAAGTTAACTTCCTGTTTCCCAAGCGATAGACACTGTCCGAATAAACATCTTTGCTGGTATTGCTTTCCCCTAGAGCTCTTCAATACGTTGCTGTCGTGAATGGATGCGTCCGTAATTTTGGAGGTTGATTATAAATCCATTCCACGTCCGGAATCCTTTTCAATTTCCGGCGGCGCCGGAAAACGGGGCTGCGCCCGTTCCGGCGATCTGCTTTTAACGGCTTTCTCCTTCTTCGGTTTCGGCTTCGATTCCGGTTCCAACTCTTTCTGAGCAGCCTCGCGTTCATTGAGCTTGCGCTTTTCCTCTTCAACCCATGCATCGAACTCCTCCCAACCCCACGAATTGAGGGACCGTGCTGGAACGCCGACCTTTTCAAGTACCGGCTCCGATTCCAGCTTTTCCTGCTCTGAGGGGTTGTGTTTTTCTTCCGCATTCCATCTCTCCGAACTATGATGATCCTCCTGAGCGGCTGTTCTTTCAACTCCCGGCTCCGGATCATTCCCGCCATGCTTGCGCTTTTCCTCTTCAACCCATGCATCGAACTCCTCCCAACCCCACGAATTGCGGGACCGTGCTGAAGCATTGTTTTTTCCTGTCGCCGGCTTCGGCTCATCCGGGACGGCGTTTCCCTGACGAATCGGTTCTTTTATGACCGGTTCCGATTCAAGCGGCTTTGGAGGCTGGGCCGCCGGAAATTCGACGGCGTGCTCCTTTTCAAGCTCAAGCAGCGTCTTTTCCGTAACGATTCCGAAACCGTATCTGGCATTGCGGCTGCGACGGACCGCCACTCTCCGACCATGGCGCTTTACTCGTGCCGCCACTCCCTTCAGATATCTCCGCAATTTCCTCAGTCGTCCTTCCACAGACTTGTACTCCGTATCCGGCCGCTTCTCCGCCGCCAGCAGCCGAACCTCCTCCGGCAAAGGCCGCCGTTCCGGAACGCGGGGAATCTCCCCCTCATCGACCAGGTCATGTACGCTCAGGCGGCATTTTTTATCTTTCAATAACTGTTCCTTCAGAAACTCTTTATTCGGACAGTGCAGCGCCATATTCAACCGCCCGCGACTCAGGGCCACATAAAAACTTTTCCGGTCTATCTCCTGCGCCGCCACAACCACTGTATCGGCGGTTCGCCCCTGCGACTTGTAGGAGGTTGTAACCCAGCCGGGACTGATCGCTGAGCAGTTTTCCGGAAAATCAACCAGTTCCCGGTCGGTTCCATCGGCGTTCAGCAGCATGATCTTTGCCGGATCATCAACGATCCGGGCGAGGTTGCCGTTATAGATTTTCCGGCTTTTCAGGTTGACGCCGAACTGGATCACATCCCCCGGGCAAAGTTCCATCTCCCGCAGTTCTCCCACTTCGATATAATCCGCCGACCGCCGGAGGTGGATCGACTTGCCGCTGGTGAAATGCAGCATCCCGTCTGCGACCGATTCGACCACCGCATATTCACCCGCCTCTGCGATATCCTTGAGGCTGCGTACAAAGGATACCGCCATGCCGGGGCGATAGTTTGCAGCCTCCGCCAGCATGGCTTTCTCCCACCGCCAACTGCGGAATACCGGCAGCATTCGTCCGGTTCGAGCGATCACTCCGGCCGTCTTCAGCCGTTCGCGGACGGCGGAGGTCAGGTTGTCGCACTCGTCATGTGTCGGCGCCACCAGAATCGCCCGTTCGGGAAAACGGCCGTTTTCCGTGAACTCCAGATAGCTCTCCGCCGCTTTCTTCAGGTAGTCGGATTTCCCTTCATGAATAAAACCGTTCTCCTCGAATGTATCGAAAGCCGCCTGAAAATAGCCGTCGGCACAATAGGCAATCCCGGCGCGGTAGTTCTCGGACTGCTGCCGACGGATCGTTCTCAGCTCGAAGCGTGCAATCCCGGAATGGTTTTCCAACAGCCGGAAGAAGTCGCCGCTTTCAACGGAAGTATGCTGCCGGGCGTCGCCGACGAACAGCACCCGGTAGTCGTTCTCGCTGGCAAGCCGGATAATCTCCGCGCCTTCGCGCAGAGAATTCAGTCCGTTTTCGTCGATGATCACGTAACTGCCCGCTTCCGGTTTCTTTTCCGAAAGCAAAAAGCTCGCGACGGTGCTTGAATACTGGAATCCTTCCCCTTTCAGCACCTCAACCGCGCTGTTGGTCGGCGCGATCAGGTAAATGCGTTCGAGGCCGCCGCTTTGAAGGCCCCGGCAAAGCTCCTGCAAAGTCGAGGTCTTGCCGGAACCGGCCACGCCCCGGAGCAGGTTGAAGCGATCTGGAGAGTTCAGCAGCCCATGAATGATCGCGGCCTGTTCCTGCCGGCTCTCTTCGCCCGGAAATGCTTCGAATTCCGGCGCGATGGGAGTAAGCAGATTGCGCTGGCATTCTACCGCTTCAATCGCGTAGAGTTCGCGGTCGATCACCTCCTGCGGCGAATACCACGGATTCTCCTTCAGGCCTCCGAGGTTGCACAGCTCCGGTACGTGCGGAACGGCCTGTTTCAAAACCTCCAGCTCAACATGGCCGAGGTTCCGGTTCAGGACCTCTCCGAAAATCTTGTCGAGCTTCAGAACGCTTTCGCGTTCGTATAACTGCGGCAGGGCTTCCCGGATCATCCGGACGCAGGTTTCGATATCATTTCCCGGCAGGCTGCCGGTGTGCCTTCCGGCTTCCCGGACCATCTCATTCAGTTCCCGGCGCTGTTCATCCGAAAGCTGCGAAAGCTGGAACTGCCGCACCTTCGCCCGGTCCGAAGTTTTCAGCTTGTTTTCGCGGGTCGTCATCGAAAGAAAATTATTCTCCGCGAGCGTCGGTTTCCGGCCATGTTCCGCGATGAACTTCTGTTCTTCGGCTTCGATTTCGCGGCGGCGTTTCGAGTAGAGTTCCATCACCTCCGCCGAAACGCCTTTCAGGTCGAACCAGACGATCCGGCCTTTCTCGTCGCGGTGGTCAACCGTTTCGTAACCGAGTTCCCGGCATTTCCGGGCCAGATGGTTGTGGTAGACCTTCCCGGCGTAGCGGATCGCCCGGCACATTTCCAGTGCCTCCAGCGCCTTATAATTGCCGTCGGCGTCCTGCGTCAGATTGACCACCACGTTATGCGTATGGAGCTGCGGATCGAGCGCACGGCTGGTGTCGTGCGTGAACCGCGCATAAAGGAGTTTGCCGGTAAGCTCATAGTTCCGGGTTTTCACATTTTCGCCCGTCCGCACCCGGACCGCGGCCAGATCTTCCAGTTCGTGCATCGCCGCCTGAACCGCCTCCTCATGGGCCTGAAGCAGCCGGGAATCGAACAATGAAATGATCGATACCGACTTCGGAGCCGCACATTGAAAATCAAAGAACCGGACGCCTGATTTTACAGTCCGCTGCGTCAGTTTTTCCAGGGTTTCAGGATTGATGTTCCGTTGAAACAAGCTGAACTCCTCCGAACTGACCGCATCCCACAAATCGAACTCCAACGCCAACCGTCCACACCATCTTCCCTGTACTTTTTCATGTTCCGAATAATAATCATTCGAAGAAAGATGATTCATATAAAAAGAACGTCCATCCCCACGAACAGCCTTAATCTTCGTCATATTGAACATAGCTCCAACACCTCCTTTCAGAAGAAAAGAATCCCTTTTGAAACTCAATGTAAAAGCCATAAATCAAGCTTA
>NZ_DBEXAY010000091.1:0-6980 GCF_048170485.1 Victivallis sp.
ATAAGAAAAAAATTTTTCAATTTTATTAGACAGCGGCGAAATCCCCGGGAGAGAACTCTTCCCGGTCGGCCGACGGGTCGTAGGCGACATATCGCAGCAGGGAAGACGGTTTCTTGTGAAAATTTCCGGTTCAGATTACAAAATCTTTCTCGTAGGAGATGCGAAGCAGAAAACGGATGGTTCCAGCCAGGTCATGCATCAGGGCCATCGCCTCCGGTCGTGGGGTGGTGCAGATATGGAGAATGGCGTGAGAGAGAAGATTGTATATCTTGATCGAAAAGGAGTTGTACATTGCGATCGGCTTGTCCATCTCCTGCCGGAAAAGGGCGTCAAGCGGATTTGCTGGATTCAGGCTTCGGTCTGCGGCATCTTTCCGAATGGGAATTCCGGTTTTGAGGTTGCCCAGATGATTCTGGAATTTTTCGGAGAGGACCGATTTTACCAGTTGTTCGGCCAGCTCCTGATTCGCGCATTCCTGCCGGATGCAGAGCAGCTCCACTCCGGGCACGTTGACGTCGTTTCCTCCTGCCGGGAGCGGCAGTTCCACTGCGCAGAGCTCTTCGCTCAATCCGTTGCAATGGCTGCGGTACAGTTCCTGGCGGGTGATGATCCGGAGCGCGGGTTCGCAACCGTGTGACGGGGCATCGGGGGTGGGGCCGAGGATATCGCGAAGTTCAAGAATGCTGTCGAGAGCTCGAAGCATTTCCGGAGAGTCCAGACAGACCGGATCTTCGAGTGACGGGTCGAGAATTTTCCCGCCGAAACGGGCGGCAAATGTGAAAAACCAGAAGAGACGGGAGTCAAAGCCGAGAACCTTTTCTGCCGGCAGTCTCTGCCGCAGCGCCCAGATGCACTCCATGAATTCCTGCCAGCTCCAGTTCCGGCGCGGAACAGGAACTTTGTTTGCCTCGAATATCTTACGGTTGAATGCAACAATCCGGGGGGAAAAGAAGAGCGGGATCCCGTACAGCTTCCCGTCGATGCGGAAGGCGTCCAGCTGTGAAGTAAAGAAGAGTTGCGTATCGGGAAAGAGCCGGTTGAAAACCGGAGTGAGATCCATGTACTCTTCGTGGTGCCCGAAGAGATAGTGAGAGACCTGTATCTCATAGATGCCGCGCTGAGATTTGGTAGTGATCCAGAGCGCGGGATTATCTTGAATCAGCGGGGCAAGCTCCTGACGCAGAGTTGCGGGCGAACAGCCGTGGTAAAGAAGGAACGACTTCTGGATCAATCGTTTCTGCCAGTTTTCCCGCACGAAGGTGCCGTTGCGGGGGATGCTTAGAAGTATGCCCTGCTGCACAAGACTTTCGATGACGCTCTGCAGATGAGTGAAGCAGCAGCCGACTTCGCGGGCGAGGAGCCGGGCGCCGGGAAGTTTGTCGCCGGTATTCCACTCGCCGCTTTCGATCCGGTCGAGCAGGCGGTTGCGGATCTCCAGATTCTTATCGATTTTCAGATGGGGTTCTTCTGACATTGCCAAGTCGTTGTCGTTTTGTTTTCGCCGTGGTCTACAATATATCAGAAACAGGTTTTTGTCAAGTTTCTCGACCGTACGGATGGGGAGAAAATAGAAAAGATTGTACTATTGACTGTGTCAAGTGTGGCGTATCGAAAAGGGCGATTCGGAAGAGGGGGAGAACAGCGGAATCCTGTAAGCCGAAAAAAAATTCATATTCTTTCATAAGTCATACAATTTTTCCATTCCTTCTCCGTTAAAAAGAAAAACAGGTGTTGCATTATGCCGGAGCTGCCGGAAGCTGAAACAATCGGACGCGCTCTCAAACGCGTTATGGTCGGTCGGAAAATCGTTGAGGTTCGCGTATTCTCGCCCGCCATGCGGGAGCCGCTCACCCCGCTGCTCGACGCGGAACTGCCGGGGCGGCGGTTCGTCGACGTCCGCCGCCGCGCCCGCTATGTGATCGCCGAACTGGATGACGGCCGCGCGTTGCTGATGCACTTCGGCATGTCCGGCGTGGTCCGCGTCGAACCGGTCACTGTCCCGAAACGGAAGCATGAACACCTGTTTCTCGTGCTGGACGACGGCCGGGCGTTCCGTTTCGAATGCACCCGCCGCTTCAGCGTGTGCAAACTGTGCCGCCTGCCGGAGCCGGGCGGCTGGCCGCGGGAACTGGATGGCATCGGCGTCGAACCGCTCACAGCGAAGTTCGATGAAGAGTATCTTTTTCGTCTTTCGCGCAACCGGCGCGGCGCGGTGAAATGCTTTCTCATGGACAACGCCGTCGTCGCCGGAATCGGCAACATCTATGCCGCCGAGACGCTCTTCGCCGCCGGAGTGGATCCCCGGCGCCAGGCGGACAGCCTGACGCGGAGCGAGTGCGGCCGGATCGTCCGCGAGGCAAAGCGGATTCTCGCCCGGGCAATTGAACTTGGCGGAAGTTCCATCTCCGATTTCCTCAACGTCGATGGTTCGGAAGGGAAATTCGCGCAGGAGCTGCAGATCTACGGCCGGAACGGGCAGCCTTGTCTCACATGCGGCCGTACGGTGGAGTGTGTGCGGCTCGGCGGACGCAGTTCCTGCTACTGCCCGCACTGCCAGAAGTAGTGCCGGAGTGAAGAAACTCCGTTTTTTGAATTCCATACAATTTGCAACTTCGGTTTTCCGTAGTATTATTAATAAAATACACAGGAGTTGAGTGCGTTGAAAGATTTGCGGAATGCGGTCGGTGCAATGTGTGCGGTCCCCATGCCGGGAGTCACCGCATTGCATGCTTTGGCCGGCGAACTTCGGGCCGCCGGGCGGAGCGTGCGCTCTCTGGCGTTTGAGATTCCGCGTTTCGAGCCTCCGGCTGGCCTGCTTGACAGCTGCATCGAGTGGCTGCGGCAGGGGGAACCCGGAGGGGCTCCGGCGGCCGGTCTGCCGGAACTGCGGCGCGCTCTGGCGGAGAAACTCAGCCGGGACTGCAAAGTTCCTTGTACCGCGTTGAACCTGGTGGTGACGCCCGGGGAACGCTTTGCCCGGTTTGCCGCGATTGCCGCGTTGTGCGGGCCGGGAGACGAGGTGATTCTTCCGGTTCCCTGCCGGATGGAATATCGCGCTCTGGTTCACGCCGCGGGTGCAACCTGTGTCGAGCTGCGCACCCGGCCTCAGGAGGGATTTGAACTGGAGCCGGGGTTGCTGGAAGCGGCGGTGACCGGACGGACCCGGCTGTTGATTTTGAATACGCCGTCCTGGCCGGCGGGAACCGTTTACCGCCGCGAAACGCTTGAAGCGCTCGCCGCGATTGCGGTGCGGCATAACTTCATGGTGTTGTCGGATGAGTGTCTGGCGTCATTCATCGGTGAACCGGACCGGGCGCATGTGAGTTTCGCCTCGCTTTCAGATGAGGCGGCGAACCGGTGCATCACTTTAGGCGGATTTTCCGCCGGTTGTTTCATGGAGAATCATCCGGTGGGGTTTGTCGCCGCGCCGGAGTGGCTTTCGGGGCGGATCATCGCGCTGCTGCAGCTGGTTTCCGGCGGGGCGTCGGCGCTCGATCAGCACTGTGCGCTGGCTGCGCTCACTGCTCCGGTGCAACAGGAGATGGCAGAGCTCCGGCGCACGATCGTCGAAAATCGGGAATGGTTCTGCCGGAGTCTGGAAGCGGTTCCCGGGCTGGAACTCTTCCGGCCGGCGGGCGGGCTGTCTCTGCTCTGCGGAATTGCCGGTTTCGGCATGGATTCGGATTTGTTCTGTGAACGGTTGCTGCGGGAGGAACTGCTCGAAGCGGTTCCCGGGCGGGAATTCGGCGCAGAAGGGTATATCGGCCTCTCGTTTGCCTGTCCGGCGTCTTGGCTGAAAGATGCCGCCGGCAGTTTGGCCGCGTTTTGCGGAAAAATATTTCGCAGTGGATTGAACAAGGAGGGTTGTGTATGAGAAAATTTGGATGGTTCCTCTCCGCCGTGATGGTCGTTTCGGTCCTGGCCGGCGGGTGTGCTTCCACTTCCGGAAATGGTTCGGAAGAGAAGCCGCGTCCCGAACTCATGTCCGGAGAGGGGCGCGAAGATGCGAAAAAACTGGCTGACGAGTATGTTGCCGGTTTCGTCGCAGCTTTGAAAGAGAACAACTTCGACAAATTGAAGGCGGTGATCCCGGCGAATTCCAAGACGAAGGTCACTCCCGAGATGTTCGAACAGATGAACAAGGAGCTGACGGAGACGATGGGCCGGCTCATCAGCGCTCAGTATGTGACGGATCTGGATAAAAGCATCGTTCGCGATTATGTCTGGAAGTTCACCTTTGAGAAAAAGGCCGCCGGCGGGGCGATCAAAGGGCAACTTGTCCGCAATGAGCTTTTCTATATGGTCCGGGTCGGCCGGCTCGATGGAAAATATGTAATCGCAGGCACCGGATTCCGGTTGTAAAGCCGGACGGAATCGGAATGCATGTTATAAACGAGGTGGACAATGAAAACGTTAACGGAAAAACAGAAGAATATTCTGGAATTCATAGAGGAATTTCTGGACCGGGAAGGGATGGCACCCACGGTGTACGAAATTGCCGATCATTTCAACATCAAGACTTCAACGGTGTTTGCGCATCTGCGGGCGCTTCAGCGTAAAAAACAGCTCTCGCGCAGTTCCAAGGCGCGCAGCATCAGCCTGATGTCCCGGATGCGGGGCGCCCGCGGTGTGCCGCACGGCGCGCTGATGATTCCGCTGCTCGGGCGGGTCAACGCCGGAGCTCCGGCGGAGAGTCTCGAGTACAAGGAGGGGGAGATCTGTGTTACGTCGGCGCAGGTCAACGACTACCCGCTGGATCAGCTCTTCGCACTGCGGGTGCAGGGCGAGAGCATGCGCGACCTCGGGATCTATGACGGCGACATTGTGATTGTCGCCCAGACCGGCAACAAACCGCGCCCGGGCGATATCGTCGTGGCCCTGGTTCAGGGCAATGAGGTTACCGTGAAAAGCTTCTTCCCGAAGACCGGCGGCAGGATTGAACTGCGCCCGGCCAATCCGGAATATGACGTACAGATCTATCCGGCGGAAGAGGTCGCGATTCAGGGGCGGGTGATCGGCCTGCAGCGCAAATACTGAAATGGTCGCTTCTTTGTGCGGAACTCCTCCCGGAGTTCCGCATTTTTTATTTAGAAAAGCTCTCCCTGAACCATGCCGCCGCTCTTCTCCTCCGGCCGGGGAGGTTCTGGCGGTTCGGCGGCCGCCGCGGCGAAGAGATCGTCCGGATCCGCTGTTGCGTCAGGGGGGAGCTCCTTCAAAATGCTTTTGAGTTCATATTCGCGGCACAGGCCGGCGATTTTGTTCCAGTCCGGCTCATTCCGGTGCAGCAGGGCGTCGAGGTTGCGGAAGCGGGCGGGCAGATCCTGCCGCAACTGAATCAGTTTCCGGTTGCGACGCAGAAGCTCGGCGGTGCCGGCAAGTTTCTTTTCAAATTTGGAACCGGCAAGCCGTTCCGGGTGATCGATCCATTGTTCGATCGGGCCGAACTGGGTGAGCAGCTGGGCCGCGCTTTTGGGGCCGATGCCGGGAACGCCGGGAATGTTGTCCGAACTGTCGCCGATCAGCGAGAGATAATCGACGATCAGGGAGGGGGGAACCGAGAATTTTTTGACGATCTCTTCCGTGCCGCGCTCCTCGAAACCCGCGTTGCCTGCGGCGGGCGAAAGCATGTGCACCCGGTCGTCCACCAGCTGGGCCAGATCCTTGTCGGAGCTGACGATCCGGACCGGTGCATCAGTCGCGGCCCGGGCAATGGCGGCGATGAGATCATCCGCTTCAAACTCCGGCTCCTCCAGCAGCGGCCAGCCGAACGCTTCGGCCATGGTGCGGATGACCGGAATCTGGGCGCGGAGCGCATCCGGCATCGGCGGACGGTTCGCTTTGTATTCCGGATTGAGTTCCAGACGGAACCCGACCTTGCCGCAGTCGAAGAGCATCGCTCCCCGGGCGGTGGAATAGGTCTGCTGGATGTGGAGCAGCAGCCGGGTGAAGACGAAAAGCGCATTGGTCGGCTCCCCCCGCGAATTGGTCAGCATGCGGATGGCGAAGAAGGCGCGGAAAATCTGGCTGTAGGCGTCGATCAGGATCACTTCGTCGGGCATGGCGGATTCTCCGGGCGGACGCTTTCGATAAAACGGGTCAGTTCCGTTTCGAGATGGGGATAGAGCCGGTGCGGTTTGGAATCGGGGATCCAGATGCCGTGGCCCTCGTCTTCGGTCGAATATTCATAGTAGTCGACCCGGCACCCGAGAGCGCGCCCGCGGTCGCGGAACCGTCGTGCGCTTTCGACCGGCACCACCTGATCGTTGTCCCAGTGGGTGAGCAGGACCGGCGGAGAATCGGGCCGCAGGTATTGGAGCGGATTGGCCTCCGTCTGTTTTTCTTCCGTCGGTTCACCGCCGAAGAATGGCTCGTAACGGAAGCTGTGCAGCGCAAAATCGCTGGTAAGTTCGTCGATTCCGGAGATGGAGATGATTCCGGCAACCCGGTTTGGCGGGAGGCGCAGTCCGGTCATAAGCGCGAGATGGCCGCCTGCCGAACCGCCGCAGATCAGAAGTTTGCGCCGGTCCAGCCCGGCGAACTCCGGCACTTCGCCGTCGAGCAGAAATTTCGCCGCCATGAGGCAGTCGTCGCCGCAGGCTGGCCAGGGGGCGATGGTGGTCAGGCGGTAGTTGATGTTGAAGACCGCCCAGCCCAGCGAGGCAATGAATTGGGAGACGCCGCAGAAACTGGATTTGTCCTGGGCACTCCAGCCGCCGCCGTGAATGGTCAGAGCAACGGGGGCATGTTCCGGGTGTTCCGGCAGATAGAGGTCGCCGAGACCGCGCTCCCCGGCGGCCGGATTGTAACAGAGTTCCATCGTCATATTCACTCCTATGATAAAATTCCACTTCGATGCCGGGAAAAACTCAATTTTTTACGAGTTTGAATTGAGTAAAATCCTCAAACATCCAGTTGTTTTTTAATGTTCGATACACGATATCGAGGAATTTGCGAGCCAAGGCGATATTGGCTTTCGCTCC
>NZ_DBEXAY010000092.1:0-17516 GCF_048170485.1 Victivallis sp.
AGAGTGAAGAATTTTACAAGGCGCAATCGTATTTTTTTCCGACTTTTCTGCGATTGAGGGCCTGACTAACGGAGAAGTTTGAAATGTGCGGAAAGAACGGAGGCGTCGCAGGGAAGGCCGGCGCAGTCGAATTCCGGATTCCCGGTCATCGCGCGGGTGATCCCGAGGTACATGCCGCCGCGCATGCCGTCGATCTGAATTTCTCCATCTTCGGAAACCGTCACGATCGCGTGGACCGGTTTTTCGAACAGCAGTTCATGGTCGGACAGCGCAAATTTCGCCATCAATTCCGGCGGATAGGCGTGATGAGGCGTATTGATCCACTCCGAAGTCGTGCTGTTCAAGTCGAAGAAAGCGATGTTTTCGACAATCTGCAGATTGTTCCGGTGGTGGTGGCCGTTGATCCAGAGGAGGACCTTGCCCGGCTCCTGCCGCAGAAGTGCAAGCACCTCCTGCCGGTTGGCGACGCCGTTGGGGCGGACGATGCTGCAGTGGGAAAATACGATGCATCGTCCCGGCGCGGTGCGAATCGCATCGCGTAGAAATTCCAGCTCCTCTTCCGGAATCAGCAGCTCTTTCTGATGACATTTGGTCCAGACGTCGCTGGAGGCGTAGTGGACGACGGAACCATCCGGTGCATGGTGGAAGTTTGTATCGATGGAGATCAGCCGGAATCCGTTTCTGTCGAAGTAATAGTAACTTTTCCCCTCCATCTTGTACGCTTCCGTCACCGCTTCGACCGTATCGGTCTCTTCGAAATCGTGGTTGCCCATCGTGTGGAATGTGGGGATGGCGTAGTTGTTATAGCGTTCAATGAGAGGCCGGGCAATCTTGACGTTATGGCAGAAGTCGCCGCAGTGCATGATGAAGTCGACCTTTTGTCGACTGGCGCGGGCGAGAATCTCCTCCAGCCGTTCCGCCGCCTGGTTCCAGTTCCCCTCCCGGTAGTGAAGGTCGGCAAAGACGCTGAATTTGACTCGATTCATTCTGTATCTTTCCGGAGTTTGGCTTTCCGCTGAAAAAAGGCAAAAAAAAAGCCCAAATTCAGATAACCTGTCTGACGTGCATCCGGTTCCCGGAACCGTGCAAATCAGGCCGCGATTGAATTTCGGACCATTCAAAAAATCAAAATTGGTAGCGGGTTCGTGACTCGAACACGAGACCTACGGATTATGATTCCGACGCTCTAACCAACTGAGCTAACCCGCCACGCCACTTAAAATAGACCACTTTTTTATTTTTGCAAACGGTCTCTGCAAAAAAAATTGAATTTTTCTGCAGAAAAAGTCGGGTGACGAGGCGAAAAAAAGAACTTGTCTCTGCGGTGAGAATTTTTTTGTCATCGTGCATTGCCGCAACTCCAGTAAAAAAATGGGGAAAAACATTGATTTTTTTTTCGAGGATGTTATGTTATATAGTTCAAGGATGAGTTCAGAAACGAGTTCGGGGGGGAAGGGATGAAGTGTCTTCAGTGCGGCACTGTTGTGCCGGATTCCGCTGCGTTTTGTCCGACTTGCGGGAGCAGGCTCCCCGGCGCGGCTCTCTCGCCCAAGCCGGAGACATTCAAATTTTCCTGCGACGTGTGCGGGCAGCATATCTCGGTGCCGAAAGCCTGGAGCGGCAGGCTGGCCGTCTGTTCCGCCTGCAATCAGCGTGTGCGGATTCCCCGTCCGGATTCTGCAAACGGTCCCCGGGTGGTGCCGCTGCCTCCACCGCTGGTCCGCCCGGCTTCGGCGGTGCCTCCAACGCTCTTTCCATCCAACGGGAATGCGGCGGCAGAGCCTGAAAAAGAGCCGGAGCCGGTCGGAGAAGAGAAAAAGGCCGCCGGCGCGGTTCCGGAACTCCCCGCGGAACTTCTTGCCGCAGGGAAACGCCGCAACCTGATGGCCGGAGCCGCGGGAATCGGCATCCTGCTCTGCCTGCTTGCGGTGCTCTGCATGACGGGGCTGCATCTCTTCCGGAACGCCGCGGCCGCCCAGCCTGCAGATCTGGAGCTTTTTCGACGGATCGGCGTCGCCTGCACCATCTATTGCGTCGACTCCCGCGGCCTGTTTCCGGTCGGCGAAGGAGCCGCGGGGGTGAAACGGCTGATCGATCAGGAGTGCCTCGACCGGAGCGTGCTGCTGCCGGGCGGCGGGGAGATTGCCGAATCCAACCTGAAGATCGCCTACGTGGGCAGCGGACTTACGGAGGGGAGGGCGGATTGCGGTCGCCTGCCGGTCGCATTCGACAAACCGAAAGATGCGCGCGGCGGAATCCGTGTGCTCCGGTGCGACGGGACAATTTCTGTGGTGGAATTCCCGGAAGAGGTTCGCCGCTGTGCCGATTTCGTCAACTTTCTCCGCCAGTCGACGCCCGGGCCCGAGGAGAGCTGGGCGCTCATTCTGGAGAATGCCCGCGCCATCGATTTCGCCGACGGACTCTGACGCGGACTGGAAAATTGTTCCGGGAAGTGCTATCTTTAACAGATTGCATTTGCGGACAACTTGTAATTTCGGAATGGATTTTTTATGCGGAAAGCGATTTTTCTGATACAGACCAGTGACCGGAAGGGGCTGCTGGCGGAGATCTCAACGTTTTTCTATTCGCACGGCTACAACATTCTGCTCTGCCGGCAGTACACCGATGTGCGGGAAAACAAATATTTCATGCGGATCATCATCGATCTCTGCGAGCAGACCACCCGCAAACAGCTGGAGGAGGATTTCGCTCAGCTGGCCCGGAAGTTCGATCTGCACTATTCGCTTTATTATGACGATGTGCCGCAGAATGTCGCAATCATGGTCTCCAAAACGTCGCACTGCCTCTACGATCTGCTGATGCATGCGGAGGAGGGGGACCTCAACTGCCGGATTCCCCTGATCATCAGCAACCATCCGGACTTGGAGAGCGTGGCGGACCGCTTCCGGATTCCGTTCTACTGCTGCCCGATGGTGCCGGACGGAAAGGCGGCTCAGGAGGAGCGGGTGCTGGATCTGCTGAAACGGCACCGGATCGACCTGGTGGTGCTGGCCCGCTACATGCAGATTCTTTCCGATCACTTCATCGAGCAGTTCCCGCAGCGGATCATCAACATTCACCACGCCTTCCTTCCCGCGTTTCAGGGGGGGAATCCCTACGAGCGCGCCTGGGAGCGCGGGGTGAAGATGATCGGAGCCACGGCCCATTACGCCACCGCCGAACTCGACGAGGGGCCGATTATTGAACAGGATGTGGAGCGGATTTCCCACGAGAACGATCCTTCCGATCTCAAAAACATCGGCAAGGACATCGAACGCCGGGTGCTCACCCGCGCGGTCCGCGCTCATCTGGAGCACCGGGTGATTACCTCCGGCTGCCGAACGATTGTGTTTTCACGATGAACGGGCGGCGGGAGAACGGCGGCTGGGCGGCGAAGTGGTGTGCCGGATATTTGATCGGGCTCACGTTTCTTCTGCCGTTGAAATTCGGTTCTCTGGCTGTTCTTCCGGAAGCGACGTCGTTTTATCCGGGGGATCTTTTCTCCTGGCTGATCATCAACTGGCCGGCGCATTCGTTCGGAATCTTTTCCGGCGTGGCGCTGTTTGCCGCACTGGTGGTGTTTGCGCCCGGAATGCGGCCGTTGCGCACCTCAGGCGGCGCCACCGCACTGCTCTGGAGCTTCGGGCTGGTCCTTGTCTCGCTGATCGGCTGGATCAATGCCGCCACGATCGATTATGCCGTGGGGGAGACGATCCATCTGGCCGGCATCGGTGCGTATGTGCTGGCCGTCCGGCTCTGGCTGCGGAACCGGCCGGAAGAACGCCGCTGGTTCTGCGCGGCGCTTGCGGCGGGGGCGTGCTGGCTGATCTACTCCGGCCTCTCCCAGTATTTTGTCGGATTTGCCGAGACGCGTGAGTTTGTGGAGAAGCAGATCGCCGAAGGAATTCCGATCAGCCACGTGATGGTGGCGAAGATCAACGACGACCGTGTGTTCGCCACCTTCGTCTCCTGCAATGTGCTGGCCGGCTATCTCCTCCTCCTGCTGCCGGTGACATTGTATGCGGTCTGGCGGTTTGCCGGTCATTTCGAACCGGTCCGGCTCTCCCGGATTCTTCTCTGCGGTCTGGTGTTCTCCGGACTGGCCGCGGTGCTGCTGCTGACCCGGAGCCGGGCGGCGTTTCTCGCCGCACTGCTGACGGCGGGAGCGTTTGCCATGACGTTGCCGAAGCGGCGGATTTACCGCTGCATTCCGGTGGTGGTACTGGCACTGGCAATCGTCGGCGGAGCGATCTACATCCACCGGGCCGGACGCGGTTTCGGTTCGATGGCGGAGCGGGTCGACTACCTGCGCAGTTCCGTGAAGATGATTGCGGAAAAACCGCTTGCCGGTCACGGCTGGGGCGGATTCTTCTATCGGCATATGGAGCTCAAAACCACCGGGACCGATGAATCGGCGCACGATCCGCACAATCTGGTCATGGCGTTCGCTTCGCAGACCGGTGTGATCGGCGGGGCGGTGGCGCTTGCCGCCGTGCTGCTGCCGCTCTTCTGGCTCGGGCGGAGGATCTTCCGGCGCGGCGGAGAAGAGACGCCGGAAGAGGGGGCGGATGGGTTTGCTCGTGCCGTCTTCTGGGGGGAGTGTGCGTTTCTGCTTCATGCGCATATGGATGTCGATCTGCAGATCCCCGCTTCCATGGCGGCGGCTGGAGCGATGCTGGTTGCCGCATTGCCGGAAGCCTCCGCGCAGATGGCTGCCCGCGGGCGGCGGCGCTGGCTGCTGGTCGCGGCGGGGATGCTGCTTGCCGCCGTGGCGGCGATGGGGAACATCCTCTGGTTGCGGGCGGAAATGGCGTATGACCGGCTGATTACGCTGGCGCGGCCGCAGTCGGCGCAGGATCGTCTGCGACCGGTTTCGGATGCCGAAGTGGTGAAGGCGCTCCGGGAGGCGGTGGCATTGCGTCCCGGTTCCCCGTTCCCGTGGGAGATTGCCGGGGACTATTTCTGGAGCCGCCGCGACGGTGCGATGGCGGAGAAATGTTATCGCGAGGCGGCCCGTTGCACGCCGGACCGGCCTTCGCTCTACCGGCGCTTCTTCGATCTGGAGATGGCGCGCGGAAACCGTGCCGCGGCGGCGAAGCATCTGCGACGGATGCTGGAACTCTTCCCCTCCAATCCCAAGTACCAGGCGCTGGCGGCGGAATTTGGATTGGAGACGCGGAAATAGGCCGTCTGCGGCAGGCGGATGAGACGGAATTCTTTTTTTTCGTTTGATAATCCGCAATTCAGGGGTATGTTATCCCGCAAACACATCGAAAGGGAATTGCCATGAAAGCTGTTGTTTCCGTCGTCGGACGGGATTCTGTCGGAATTATCGCCAAAGTGAGTGCGGGCTGTGCCGAATACGGGGCAAACATCCTCGACATCTCCCAGACGGTGCTCAATGGGTATTTCACCATGATCATGATTGTCGACATCCGGGCGTTGACGGTGACCTTCAACGATTTTGTCGACCGCATGTCCGCGCTCGGGCGCAAGGACGGTCTCGACATTCATGTCATGCACGAAGACATTTTCAACTCCATGCACAGGATCTGACCATGATCGACTCCAGAGATATCTTGGAAACCATCAGCATGATTCGTGAGGAGCGGCTCGATATCCGCACGATCACGATGGGGATTTCACTGTACAACTGCCAGTGTGACGATGCGAAACGTCTGGCCGACCGCATCTACGACTGCATCATGCGCCGGGCGGCGAATCTGGTCAAAACCGGCGAGGAGATCGAAAAAAAATACGGCATTCCGATCATCAACAAGCGCGTTTCCGTGACGCCGATCGCTCTGATGGCGGGCGGGTTGAACGCGGAGGAGACGGTCCGTCTGGCGCGGACACTCGACCGTGCCGCACACGAGCTCGGCATCAACTTCATCGGCGGGTACAGTGCGCTGGTGCAGAAGGGATTCACCGAGGGAAGCCGGGTGCTGATCGAGTCGATTCCGGAAGCGCTTTCGGTGACGGAGCGGGTCTGTTCCTCGGTCAATGTCGCCAGCACGAAGGCCGGAATCAACATGGATGCGGTCGCTGAAATGGGGCGGATTGTCCGCAAAACGGCGGAGCTGACCGCCGACCGGCAGTCGATTGGCTGTGCGAAACTGGTGGTGTTCGCCAATGTTCCGGAGGACAATCCGTTCATGGCCGGTGCATTCCACGGCATGGGGGAACCGGAGACGGTCATCAACGTCGGCGTGTCCGGCCCCGGTGTTGTCGCCTCGGCAATTCGCCGCCGCGGCGCGTGTGACCTTACGGAGGTGGCGGAGACGATCAAGCGGACGGCGTTCAAGATCACCCGGGTGGGGCAGCTTGTGGCGCGGGAAGCCTCCGAGCGGCTGGGTGTGCCGTTCGGAATCGTCGATCTCTCGCTGGCACCGACGCCCGCGGTCGGGGATTCGGTCGCCTACATTCTGGAATCGATGGGGCTGGAGAAGTGCGGCTGTCACGGGACGACCGCCGCTCTGGCAATGCTCAACGACGCGGTGAAGAAGGGGGGCGTGATGGCCTCCTCGCACGTCGGCGGACTCTCCGGCGCGTTCATTCCGGTGTCGGAAGACGCCGGCATGATCGAGGCGGCCCGCTGCGGTGCACTCAGCATTGAAAAACTTGAGGCGATGACGGCGGTCTGCTCGGTGGGGCTGGATATGATTGCGATTCCGGGGGATACTCCGGCCGAAGTGATCTCCGGCATCATCGCGGACGAGGCCGCGATCGGCATGGTCAATTCGAAGACGACGGCAGTGCGGCTGATTCCGGCCGCCGGCTGCCGGGAGGGCGATACGGTCTCCTTCGGCGGGTTGCTGGGCGAGGCGCCGGTGATTCGGGTGAACGGCCGTTCTCCGGCGGAGTTCATCGCCCGCGGCGGACGGATTCCGGCGCCGATTCAGAGCTTGAAGAACTGACCGTCAGAGGTCCTGGACCGCGTGATCGGCGGGCATGTCCCCGCCGGACCAGATTTTCACAGCGCTCCACGGCTCCGCCGGCGCGCTCCAGAAGGGATCCTCCGCCGGAAGCCCGAGGGGCAAAAAGGCGGTGGAAGCCAGATAGAGACTGCCGGTTGAAATGTAAACTTCTCCGATGGCGGGCTGATGGCCGCAGAGGCCGATCTGGAGCCAGCCGTTCGAATCCCGGGTGTCCGGGGCGTCAAGCGTCCGTGCGATAACGGCGGAAAGCGCCTCGCGGACGGCGGCGGGATGCAGTTCCTCCGGCAGTTCGTGGTGCAACGCGACGGTGCTGAGCGCATGGAAGGCGCCGCACCGGTAGGCGAGCGAACGGCCGACAGCGGGGAAGGAGCCATCCGGTGCGATCATCCGCTCCAGAATGGCCGCATAACGGCGGATTCTCTGCAGGACTTTGCGATGGAGCGTTTCCCACTCTTCGGAGCGGTCGGCGATGAGAGAAGTGATATCCAGCAGCATCGGCTGAATGACGTAACTGTTGTAGTAGTCGAACGAGAAGTTGCAGCCGTCGCCGTAGATGCCGTCCCCTTTGAACCACTGGTCGTGCTGGCGCAGGGCGTAGGCGATCCGGGTCAGGTCGGCGGGGAAATCCATTTTCAGCAGTGCCGCTTCAACCATGGCGGAAAAGAGCAGCCAGTTGTTCGGAGCGGGGGTGATGACACGGGAACGGCAGAGCAGTTCCGCGGTCATGGTTCGCAGTTCCCCGCTCATTCCGCCGATGAGCTGTCGCGGTGCCCGGAGCAGAGCGTGGGCGAAAAATGCGGTATCCACCAGCAGTTGCGGATTGGGTTGTCTGGTTCCTGGTGGCGCCCACAGGTAGTCGGGAGAGGCCGGATCAACCGCGGCTTCAACTGCCGCAAGGGTTGATTGCAGATAACGGCGTCGCAAAACTCCTTCGGCGCTGTTGTCCGGAGGAAGTTCCAACCACGGGGCGAGGCCGCAGAGCAGCCGGCCGAACGCCTCCATGCAGGAGCAGTCGGAACGGTCGACTTTCGCTTCCTGCGGCATTGTTTTGCGAAGTTCTCCCCGGTTCAAGGCATTGAGAACCGGGTCGGCAAGGCTCAGCAACTGTCGGAGCCAGTATTGGCGCGGATGATCCATGTTGACGCATCTTTCTCTATTTTGGAGGGTATCGCTCTATACTATAGCGGGGAAACTGCGGCTTGCAAGTACGGGAAACTTCTTCAAAAGTTGATTCTGCGGGTACAGGAGCTGGATATCCCGGATGTTCCGGGGGGAACATTTTGCAGGAAAAACTTATGCCGGCGCAAATTGTCCCTGCGGTGCGGATATTGTGCGTGTATTGATTTTTTCCGTGTAATATTCTTATTTTTCGTAACATTGTGTGCGCCTGCCGGGGCGGGTGATGCGGAAGTCTATTTTGATAGAATCTCTGATATAATTGTCAGTATTACTGATATATTTCCTTTTCTTGCTATTGACTTCGGAGGGGGGATCAGGTACAATTAATGAAGAAAACCTCCGGGATGAATTCCAGGCCGGTTGCCCGGGATGAATGCGCCGGCTGAAGATGAAATGAGCGGGAAAGGAGCAGCGAATGAGGAATTGCAGATTCGGCAGAAGATTTACCTTGATTGAACTCCTCATAGTAATAGCCATTATTGCCATTCTGGCCAGTATGCTGTTGCCCGCGTTGAACAAGGCGCGCATGCGAGCGAAGACCACGACCTGCCTCAACAACCTCAAGCAGCTCGGGCTGGCGCTCTTCTCCTACGAGGGAATGTATGGAGTCAGGCCGTTTGCGGAGAATCTTGAGCTTACGAATGGGCCGTCGAATGCGCTCAACGCCAACAAAAAATGGTATGGCATGCTGTGGCTGGCCAATCTGCTGCCGATATCCGGCGCCACCACCTATCAGGGGGCGGACGGGCGGAACTGCAAACTTCTGCTCTGTCCTTCGGCCACCGCTCCGGTGGAACGGACTTACGTAATGAATTGCGGCTTCGGTGAGTTGAAGGGAATGGAAACCGGCAGCTCTTATCGCAATTGGGCCATGGCCAGTTTCAAGACGGAATCGATTCCGCGTCCGAGTTACCGGGTGAACTTAATCGACGGCGGAGCGAATCTGGAAAACAGCGCGACTAACACTTACACGGTCTATTGGAATTATCACATCCGCTATGTTCATGGCGGCGGAATGTCGATGTATGTGACGGAGAGCGATGGGGATACCGCTCCTCGGTCGATGGTGACCAATGTCCTGTTTCTGGATGGACACGTCGAATCCAAAAGTCTCGGTGAACTGTATGGAGATCGCAGCCGTTATTTCGGAAGATACAAATAGGGAGAAGCATGCATGAAACGATGGATGGGATTTGTGATCGGCGGCCTGGTGTTCGTCGCCGTGGCCGCATCGGCATTTTCACCGGACTGGGGTACCTGCCGTCTGGAACGGCAGGAAAAGAACGGTTCCCTTGTGGTTCGCAAGGGAACACGGCTGGCCGGCGTGTTTTCGGTGAAGCCGTTCGAGGCGGTGAATTCTCTGCAGGTGTCAACGGAGCCGGGCTTGCTGGTGGTGGATACTGCCGGACTGCGGAAGAAATTTCCGAAGGCGGAGGTGATTTTCCGTGCCCACGATCTGCCGTTTACGCCTGCCCACCGGCTACAGAACATGCGGCTGGAGCTCGCCGCCTCTTCCCAGCCGGGCGGTCTGCCGGCGAAACTCTATTTTGAGGGGACGCAGGGGGAGAAGAAGAAACATTTCTGGAAGGTGAAACAGCTGGTTCTCTCCGGCGAAGACAACCGTTTTTCGTTCGATCAGATTCTGCCGGGAGATCTCAACGACCTCCATCTGCGCTTTGACCTCTCCGGAGCCGGGATCTACCGGATCGGCAGGACCGGTTTTGCGCCGGCGGCCGGGGAGAAGGTGAATCCGGCGAAAAACTGGCTGACCAACGGCGGCGCGGAGCTGGGCTGGTTCAATGTCAGCACATTCAGCGGCCGGACCGGTGCGATGGCGGACGACGGCAGAATCTACGACGGTTACGGCAAGGTGTATCGCCGCGCGATGGCGGCGGCGGTGGACAGCCGGGTGAAACACTCCGGACGCAACTCCTTCCGACTGGAGGCGGCGCCGGATTCGACCGGTTATTTCTGTTACAACTCCGTGCCGTTCCAGGCGGGAGCTCCGATGTCGTTTTCAGTCTGGCTCAAGGCGGAGAAACCGAAGACGAAGGTGACTCTGGGGCTTTATCTCGCCTCCGGCATCGCCTATGGCCGCGAAGTGACGGTGGGGACGGAGTGGAAACGGTATGATCTCTCGGTTCCGCGCTGGGGGGAGAAGGACCGGGGGAGCTATCTCTACGGCGATGCCGTCAACGGCTATGGATCGATTTTCCATCAGGTGACGCCGCGCCTGATTCCGTCGGCCGGTTCGACGGTCTGGGCGGATGATGCCGCCTGCCATCTCGGTGCGGCTCGGGATGCCGTTTACCCGGCAATTTCCGTTGCGGGCAAACTGAATCATACGCGCGGCTACTGCTTTGCCGGGGAGCCGGTCGTGGCGGAGTTTTCGGTGGTTGCTCCGGGGAAACGTGAACTGCCGGTCCGGTGGGAGCTGCTGGATTTCCGGGGACGCCGGATCGGGAAAGCGGTACAGGAGACATGGAAACTCGACGCCGCGGGGCAGGGCGTTTCCCGGTGCACACTGCCGTTGCCGGAAGAGTTCCGGGGCAGTTGCAACTGGAATTTCTCCATCGGCGATGTGAAGTACAGCTTTCAGTTCGGCGTGATCGACCGCCCCGGAAAGCAGTTGACCCGCCTCGGCATCAACTACGACTCGAGACAGAATGCGGAAACTGCGATTGCGATGCTGAAGGATTTCCGGTTCGGTGCGGTGCGGATGTGGTCCGATTTCCGGAATCTGCCGACCCACGGGTTCCGTGACGTGCCCTTCTTCCACCGGAATGGATTCCGGGTCATGATGTGCGTCGGAATGCTCGGAGCGGATGTGCCGCGCTTTCTCGCTCCCACCGACTGGAGTGACTGGAAGAGCCGTCTGGCTCTGGCGGCGGCCGGCGTGAAGGGGATGGTCGACAGCTACGAAATTTTCAACGAGAGCAACATCTGGGGAGGACGCACCCGCGTCACGGATCCGGCAAAACACCGGGAGATGACTCCGGAGGCGAATGCCGAAGCGATCCGGGCGGCGGAGGAGGTGCTGAAAAAGGTCGATCCCGCCGCACTGGTGGCCGGCCCGGCCTCCTGTCATACGGATATTTCGTGGACCGATAACGTGCTGGCGAAGGGGGCGGCGGAGGCGTTGTCCATCATCACGGAACACCCCTACCGGGCGCTGCCGGAGCTGCCGGATTACGCGGAAGACCTGGTGACGTTGCGCAAACTGGCCGACCGCCGCCGGCCGGGACTGATTCTGGTCGCGTCGGAAGCGGGGGAACGCGGTGTGGCGCTGCCCCGTGGCGAACAGATTGCAGAGTGGGAGCGGAGCCGTGCCGCCTACAATACCCGGATGATGCTGATCGCCTTTGCTTACGGGGTGAAGGAGTTCCACCATTTCAGCATGGATCAGACCGCCTGCGGCACCGGCTGGTCGATGATTCTGGCGGGGAATCCGGCCACCGGCGATCTGGCGCGTCCGGCTCCGGTGATGTTCGCGTTGCGGAATGCGGCGGACCGGCTGGAAGAAGCGGTTCCGGCGGGCCGGGTGCGGCTGGGCAGCGATTATCGGGGGTATCTCTTCGACCGTGGCGACCGCCGTGTGGCGGTGCTGTGGAAGTGGAACGGGAAACCGGTCAGGGCGTCGCTTCCGGAAGCGTGCGCCGGCAAGGTCACCGTATTTGACTTCATGGGGACCCGGCAGAACGGTTTGACGCTGGAGCTGGATGAGTTTCCGGTCTACCTGGAAACAGCGGCCGCGGTCGACGAACTGAAACAATGGATCGGAGCGCTGGAACTCGGCGGGACGCGTCCCCTTGACGCTGCACTGGAGGTGAGCGGGGAGAGTTCTTTCCGGATTCGCCTCTTCAACGGCTCGAACCGCCCGGTTTCCGGCCGGGTGAAGGTGTTGACGCCGAACGTCGTGAAGGGTGTGACGGAACGGGAGTTCCCGGCAATTCCGGCGGAGGAGAGTCGCTCGGTGGAGTTTCAGACGGTCACGGGGATCACGCCGACGGACCGGCCGTTTGAGCTGGAGGTGATTCCGGCGGGAGGAGCTGCGCGGCGCGTTCGCTTCAACCTCCGTTCGATCCTGGTTCCGAAGCTGGCGAACGCTCCTTCGGTGGATGGGCGGGACCGGGAGTGGTCGAAGATGGTCCCGCTCCGGCTCACCTCCGCTCAGGCGGTCCGGCTCGCTCCGTGGACGCCGCAGGAGGATCGGATTCAGGCGGAAATGCGCCTGGGCTGGGATGAGAATTATCTCTACCTTGTTGTGGCGGTCGACAAGGCCGACGTCGTGGAGAGCGCGGTCGGCCCCTCCGGACTCTGGAACGGCGATTCGCTGCAGATTGCGTTCGACCCGCTGCGCAATGCGACGAAGGATCTGCAGGGATATCAGGACGACGACTACGAGTTCGCCGTTGGACTCTGGCAGGGGAAGCCGGTCGTCTACATGCTCCGGGCGGCGGCGGCACTGTATGACAGTGTGGATAAGCAGCTGGGGGTGGTGCCTTCG
The DNA here is from genome assembly GCF_048170485.1 of Victivallis sp. NCBI lineage: Bacteria > Pseudomonadati > Lentisphaerota > Lentisphaeria > Victivallales > Victivallaceae > Victivallis > Victivallis sp. The sequence continues at coordinate 12,625 of NZ_DBEXAY010000092.1, forward strand.
GTGAAATCGGCGATTCGCGTGGAGAACGGCAGGACGGTGTATGAATTGGCCTTCCCGCGTCTGCTGGTGAGTCCGTTCCGTCTGCAGGCCGGTTCGGCAATGCGGTTCAGTTTGCTGGTGAATGTGAACAACGGCCGGGGGAGGCGGGCTGGCTTGAGCTGACGCCCGGCATCGGTCAGACGCCGAAACAGCCGGGGAATTTCATTGATCTGGTCCTGTTGCCGGAAGCAAGGTGATGGTTCCCCGCTCCCTGCATCGAAGGTAAGTTGTTCTCTCTTGCCGTGGAATGGCGATGGAAAGAAATCCGTCTCCCTCCACGGCAAATTCTTTTAATTTTTCAGACATTTCCTATTGACATTGACCTGTCGATATGGTATAATATTATTGGCAAAACGTTTTGTCAAATTGTTTGTCAATGGAAAAGGAATGCAGAAACAACGATGGCGGGAAAGGCGAAAATAACCGATGTGGCGCGGGCAGCCGGAGTTTCGGTGACGACGGTTTCGCACACATTGAGCGGCCGCAGACCGGTGGGGGCTGAGGTGCGGAGCCGTGTGCTCCGGGCGATTCGCGAGCTCAACTACCGGCCCAACTACTTTGCGGGAGCGATGAAACAGAACCGAACCGGTCTCATCGGGATTCTGGTGGATCAGTGCCGGAATTCCGCTACGGGAATTCTGCTGGAAAACATGGAGCACTCTCTTGCCGAACGCGGATATGAGATCGTGCTGGGAATTGCCGGGCTGGATGCGGAAAAGGGGCGGCGGCTTCTGGAAAAATTCGCCTCCGGGATGGTGGATGGTGTAATCAACATGCTGCCGCAGCTTTCGTCGGACGAAGCGGAACTGATTGCGCCGTCGCTGCCGCTGGTCACGCATCTGCGTCAGGCCTCCGCGCCGGTCTATGTGGATTACGAGGAGGGCGCGCGTCAGGCGTTCGCTCATCTGCGCGGGCTCGGGCACCGGCGGATCGGATACATCGGTTCGGCGCGGCGGCGGTTGAATGGACCGGATCCTGTGCTGGCCGGGTGCCGGGACTTTCTGGCGGCGAATGGAGAGACGCTGGATCCGTCGCTGGAAGTAAACGGAGAGGACAGTGTCGAGGGGGGGCGGCGTGCCGCGGCGGTATTGCTGCAGCGCGGCGTGACGGCGATCCTGGCCTCCAACGATCAGATGGCCCTCGGGGTTTATCAGCGTGCCTATGCGGAGGGAATGCGGATTCCGGAAGAGCTTTCGGTGATCGGTTACGATGATTCTCCGCTGGCGACCTCGGTTTTCCCACTGCTGACCTCGGTACAGATTCCATTTGAGCAGATCGGGCGCTGTACGGTGGAGGGGCTGCTGCGCAAATTGAGCGGAGAGAGCGAACCGCTTCAGCCGCGTGTCATCACGCCGCAGCTGATTGTGCGAAATTCAACCGGAATTCCGGCAACCATATCATAGGAGGCAAAATGCTGTACCAGCGAAACGACGGAAGTGTCAGGGTATGCAACAAATTTACTTTAATAGAACTTCTAATTGTTATTGCAATCATTGCCATCCTCGCGTCGATGTTGCTTCCCGCCCTGAACAAGGCACGGGACAGGGCCCGGACCGCTTCCTGTAACAGCAATTTGAAGCAGTGCGGGAATATCTTTGCACTGTACGCTGATGATTACGACGGGTATCTGCCCGGGGCGATTCTGCTGCTGGACGGAGTTGCGACATACTGGCAGACGGCGCTGGGAGAGTTGAACTATCTGCCGAAATTTTCCAAAGAAAAGCGTACTGTTGCCGGCTGTCCGTCGGCGCCGTTGTACGACAACCGCAGTTCCTACGGAATTCCCGCCCATTCCGCAACGACTGAAAATGTCGTTGTTATCGGAGAGACGGAGGGCCTGGTGTTCAAGACGTTGAGACTTCAACGGCTGGACAGCCGGGAACTGGCTGCCGCTGATTCCCAGCGTGGTCAGGTGACGGTCACTCAGAACCAGTATTTCTATCTGGGCGACGGCCGCGGGCAGCTGGCCGGCGCGTCCGGCCGGGCCGTCAGCCTGCGGCATAACGGTGAAACGACAGCCAACATTCTGTTTGGTGATCTCCATGTTGCCGGAGTCATGCGCGGGTGGTTTGGCCAATCTCAGAAATACACCTGGTCCGTGCCGAGCAATGCGCAATAGGAAAAACATGATGAAGAATCTCATGATATACGGCTGGATTCTTCTGGGAGTTCTGTGTGCTCCCGCGGCGGAGAATCTGGTGAGGAACGGTCGGTTCGAACAACTTGACAATAACGGCCGTCCGGTGGGATGGCAACTTGGAGTGCAGAATCAGTGCCTTTTCCGGCTGGAAGGGGTGGAATATGTTCGGGAAATTCCCGGAAACTCTCTGAGGATGAGCAATTTCACTTCGCGCACTCCCGGTACTTACGGCAGCCTCAAGCAGAGAATCACCGGCATGGTTCCGGAACGGAAATATACTCTTTCCTTTGTGGCCCGGGGGAGGAAGGCGAGAGGAATCTCCGGAATCATCGGGAGAAAGCGCAATATTCGGCTGAGAAGCGGAACAGCCGCTGTTCCGGAGAGCGGGCGGCAATATGCTCTGACTTTCTCTTTGCTTCAGGACGAATTTGAACCAGATGGAACTGTCCCGCTTGAAATCATTTTTGAAGACTCGGCGGAAACGATCTGGCTGGGAGACATAAAAATCACCGAAGTGAAACCTGTCGTCTGGTATCCCCGGCCCCGGACACTTCAGCCGTACGCCGCCTGTTCCCATTTCTCCGCCGACGGCTGGAATGCCAGAAAAAATCGGGCGCTGCAATCGATTCATGCCGTACAGGGGCGCGGCGATCTATGGTGGCGGATCGTGGAACCGCGACCGGGCGAGTGGGATTTTCAATATTTTGATCGCGTTCTGGAGGGGATGGAGCAGGCGGGGATCCGGCCGCTGGCGATTCTCGGGCAAAACGTGAAATTTGCTTCTCCCGCTCATTGGCATCGGAAAGAGTGGAGCGACTACGTGACGAGAACAGTTTCCCGTTACGTCGGAAGAATCTCCGAATACGAAGTTTGGAATGAGCAGAATTCGGAGCATTTCTGGCGTAACCCCGATCCGGGGGATTATGCTGATTTTCTTCGGCTGACATATCAGTTGGTGAAAGCGGTCGATCCGCAGGCAAAGGTGGTTTACGGAGGAACTGCAGGCGTTCCGCTGGACTACATTGAAGCGAGTTTCGCCGCCGGTGCTGTCGGTTCGTTTGATATCATGAGCGTGCATCCTTATCACATCGAGGGGGGGCCGGAGCTGATGATTCCAGAATTGCGTGAATTGCGCCAGTTGATGGAACGGTACGGCGCAAGCGACAGACCGATATGGATTACGGAGATCGGCTGGCCGACCGCTAACGCGGACCCGATGATTTCCCGCGGCCTTCCGCTGTTTTTGAAACGACTGGGAATCGCTCCGGATTGTACCATCGCCGTGCTCTGTGATCCGGATGAGACCAATGAAAACCCCTGTCAGTATGACGATGGTCATTCGATTGAAAACCCGATTGTGAAAATTCGTCTGGAGGAGTTGAAACAGCTGGATGTCAAACGATTTCCAGTTTTGATCCCGTGTATATTCCGCTCCTTCCCGGTGGCCGGCAGGGAGGCGTTGGAAGGATATTTGAAACGCGGCGGAACGTTGCTGCTGGCATCCGGCGGGACCCCTTTTTTCTGGGAGACCCACAAGGGGGCGGACGGGAGTTTTCATGTCCGCGAGAGCGATTATTTCAAGAAGCTTCATATCGCTGTTGAATCACGATGGGGAAAAGACGGAATACCTCCCGCAGCAACCCGCTGGAGTCTGGCTCCGGAATTTTCCTCCATCGGCCCGCTGTATTCGAACAACCGGCTGGAGTTTCTGACGGCAGATAATTTGAAACCCGGCGATGAACTGATTCCCATTCTTTACGGAGAACGCGGAAATTTCAGGGGGATTTCCGGCGCTATTTACAAGTTGAACAGCGATCTCAAAGGAAATTTGATTGTACTGTGCAATTCCCGTTTGATGAATGTGAGCGAAACAGTACAGGCTCAACTCATCGCCCGGACACTGCTGATTGCGCAGGCCTGCGGAGTGGAACGGATCTTTCCGTACCAGATTCATCAGAGCGAACGCAATCCTTATGACAAGGAGAGCCATTTCGGTCTCTTCACACATGAACTGAAAATGAAACCGGCGGCAATTGCTTACCGGACGACGGCCCGGCTCTGTCCACCGGGCTCCACCTGCCCCTGTCTCAACCGGCGCGGGGATCTCTGGAGTGCTCACTGGGAAACTCCTGCGGGCAAAACAATCTCCGCTCTCTGGAGTGTGCGTAATCCGTTATCTCTTTTGCTTCAGAATCCTGCACAGTTTCAGTGCATGGATTATCTGGGCAGACGGGTGGAACTGCATTCCCCGGTCGTTACGATCTCTTCCGGGCCTCTGTACTTCATTGGGAACAGCAAACTCTCTTTCTTTATGAAGTGAGAAACGTCATTTTCTGTGGACATAATGGCGTCAAAAAAAATATTTTTTTACATCCATCTCTTGACTTTGCCGGAAATGCTGTGTATAGTGAAGAAAGAATGATATAACTGTAATAGTGTTTCTTTGGATTTTTAGGCAAGGGGGATGTCGATGGTCTTTTCTGGTGAAATCAGTTGGTTCGATCAATATGGAAAGGTGTGCCGCTCCGCAATCGATGCCGGGCACGGCTGGGAAATCACGGAACGGCAGCTCATCTCCCGGGAGCTGGGAATTCGATTGGCCTATCGGATTTCCGCCGACGGAACTCTGTCTCTGCCGCTTGACGAACTCTATGAGAGCGGCAAAACCAGAGTGCAGGAACTGGTCCTCTGGCCGGAACTGATTGCCGGATAT
>NZ_DBEXAY010000093.1:0-21389 GCF_048170485.1 Victivallis sp.
ATCTGGCGCTGCCTGGATATGGGAAGTGTCCTCAGATGTTGTGGGACAGCATCTGACTCTGTCCGTATGCGAGGCGCTCCGGAACAGGCATATTTACCAGGATTCGCACAACTATAATCCAACTCAACGAAAAGGAAAAACAGGAAATGGGTAATTTTAAAAAACAATCAACTCAGGCTCAAATAGGGTGGTTAGAATGACGATTTCAAAGAATTATGGGACGGCACTGAAAAAATTTGAATTTTTTTTGCTTTTCTTCTTGCATTTGGAAACGTTTTTTGTTATAATATCCGATGTAAATGGGAACGTTTTCACAAAATGAGTTTCAGCACAGGCTCCTGCCGGCGGTGCATGCCGGAGGGCGGAGCGGCAAAACCGGGAGGAAAAGAAAATGTGGATGGAGCAGGAACTCCTGCGCGGCGGAAGAGGGCGCGTCGAATCGGCGGAACTCTTCCCGTTTCAGGCGGCCGGGCGACGCGGTGGAAGGAGGGCGGTGAAGGGCGGATTTTTTACTTTGATTGAACTCCTCATTGTAATTGCGATCATCGCGATTCTGGCGGCGATGCTGCTGCCGGCGCTGAACAAAGCCAGGGACCGCGCCAAGGCGATCAGCTGCACCTCCAACAAGAAACAGGTGCTGCTCGCGGAAAGCTCCTACGCCGCCGACTACAACGGCCACATCGTGATGAAAGCGGAGTCCGGCAAGAGTTTCGTGCCGTTCAACGTCCTGCTGTCGAACGCCTCCTACGACGCTCAGAATCTGCTCGGGCGGGCCTACGTGCCGTGGGCGGTGATGACCTGCCCCGCCAACAACGTCCCTGCGGAGTATGACAAGGCGGTTCCGACCCAGCGTTACTGGGGCAGCTACGGTGCCTGGATGAACAATTCGGCGAACGAGGACTGTTCACGCATCGCCACATTCGGGAAATGCTGGGCGCAGGGGCCGGGGAATCTGACGATCACGATCGTCTCCCACAAGGTGAAGAATCCGGGCAGCTTCTTCTACCTGGCCGACACCGTCTGCGCGATCGACAGCGGCGACGAGTACCGCTTCGGGAAGGGGTACTACTACTGGGCGCCGGACTACCTCAAGGCAAGAGATCAGGCCAATACCGGCATCTGGCTGGCGCACTCCGGTCAATGCGTGGTCGGCTTCGTGGACGGCCACACGGAAAGCATGGGCGGTCCGGAACTGGTCGGCTCCCGCGTGAACGTCGATGTCTACTACACCCGGGATCTCACGCGCGTCGTGGCAAAAAACAACTGAGGAACATCATGAAACAGCTCTTCTGCCGACTTCTCGCCTGCACCTGCTCTCTGCCGCTGCTGCTTTCCGGGGCGGACTGGGCCGAAACCATCCGGCCGGTTCTCGCCGGGAAGGTGAAATATCTCAAGCTGGAAAAGAAGATCTACCGCACCGACCGCCGGACCACGATCACCGGATTGAAGGACGTCACCATCGACGGCAACGGCGCCACGCTGCTGATGAGCCGCAAGGATCACATTTTCAAAATCGAGGATTGCACCAACTTCACCATCCGCAATCTGACGCTCGATTTCGACCCGATGATTTTCACGCAGGTGAAGATCACCCGGATTTCCGCGGACGGCAGAACCATCGAATTCGAGGTGGAGAAGGGATATCCGGATCTGGTTCCGGACCTGATCGCCAACGAGAGTCTCGAAGTCTTCCTGCCGGACGGCACACTCCGCACCGATCTGGGGCGCCTCTCCGGGAAACCGGAGATTCTCACGCCGCGCCGCGGCAGGATGCGGGTCCGGTTGTCCGGAACCGCCCCGCTCCGCCTCGGCGACCGCATTCCGATCGGGCGGCGCTTCGCCAACGTCATCCAGACCGTCGGCGGGCGGGGACACACGTTCGAAAATCTCACCATCCACGGCAGCGGCTGTTTCGCCATCGGCATGCGCTACAGCGCCGGCGATGACCGGATTCTCCGCTGCCGCGTGATTCCCGGTCCCCGGCCGGAAGGGGCGGAGACCGACCGCATCCGCTCCACCAACGGCGACGGATTCAACATCTCCTTCGCCAGAAACTATCCGCACATCATCGGATGCGAAATCCGGAACAGCAACGACGACTCCATCAACTTCCACGCGGGAGCGGTCATGCGGCTGATTCCGCTGGAGAAGGAGAACGGAACGTTCCGAATCATCCGCCCCTTCGCCGCCGCGTCCGAGCGGATGACCGCGCTCTTTCCGCCGGGGGATACCGCACTGCTGCTGCGCCGCGACCTCGGTTTCGCACCGGTCGGCAAGGTTACCGTCATCGCCTGCGCCGAATCGGACTACCAGGCGACGATGGAGGAGCTGGCCGCCGGGTTCGACCGGGCGAAGTACAAATCGAAACACCAGTGGATTCCCACCGCGTACGACATCCGGCTGGATACCGGCGCTCTGCCGCTGGAGGGCGATCTCTACCTGCAGCCGCTCCCCAACGGCCGCCCCTTCCGGATCGCGGAGAACTACTTCCATGACCACCGGGCCCGCGGCATGCGGATCATGGTTCCGGACGGCGTCATCGAAAACAACACCATCGAGCGGGTCACCGATGCGGCGATTTCGCTCGGCGCGGAGTTCGAATACTGGAACGAGGCCGGCTGGGTGGAGAATGTCATCATCCGCAACAACGTAATCCGCAATGTCGGCAAGGCCTCGATTCCGCGCGCGGACTCCTACGTCTGCGGCGCCATCTGCAGTTTCGTCCACCTGAAGGAGTACCGGAAGATCCCCCGGGGACACGCCCGGCTCTCCATCCTCAACAACCGGATCAGCGACTCCCCCGGCGCCGGAATCGCCCTCTGCGCCGCCCGCGATTCGGTCATCTCCGGCAACATCATCGAGAATACGGCATACGGTGCGACGGTTCCCGGCAGCCGGTTCGGATTCCGCGGTCTCAAGCCGATCTGGCTGATCGAGAGCGAAGGGATCACCGGGAAAAACATCGTCGACGGAAAAGAGTGGAACATCGAGGTGCGGAAATGAGACGGATTCTTCCCTCCCTTTCTGCCGGCCTTCTGCTGCTGCCGCTGCTTCTCCCGGGGGCGGAGACCATTCACGTCAACAACCTCACCGGCAGCGACGACGGGGACGGCTCCCGCGAACACCCTTACGCGACCCTCTACAAAGCATGCCGGATGGTCCCGGTTTCCGGCCGGATCGAAGTGACCAACACCGGGAAGCCGTATCAGATGCCCTACAAAGGCGCCGATGTCTCGCAGAGTTACGGCTACCGGCTGTTCCGGGGCGGCACGCTGGAGAAACCGCTGATTGTGGAGGGCAACGGCGCCACGATCAGCGGACTGGCGGTTGTTCCGGCGGAGGCGTGGAAAGCGGTTCCTGAAACGCGGCTCTTCCGGCTTCCCTTCTACCCGATGAGCAACCGGCTCAAGAACGACAAGAAGATCCAACACTGGCTGGAGGTGCCGCGTATCTGGTTCGTCGATGGCGGTGCCGCGCCGAACTGCCGCGACCGGGAGGAGCTGCTGAAGACGCCGGGCGGATTTCAGTGGAACAAGGCGGAGAAGCTGGTCTACTTCCACCTCCCGGAGGGGAAGCGCCTCGAAGAGCTGCGGATTGAACTCCCGGCCAACTATGGATTCTACATTCATGCGAGCCACACGATCGTGCGCAACTTCAACTGCATCTTCAGCGTGAACGACGGTTTTGACGCCGACGGTTCTCCGCAGAACAGCAGCTATATCAACTGTCTGGCCTACGACAACTGCGGACAGGGATTCTCGTGTCACCGGACCAGTTCCATCCGTTACATCGGCTGCGGCGCGATCCGCTGTGCGTCGAGCAACGTCTGCAATGTCAACAGCTCCCATGCGGAGTATGTCGACTGCGTCTTTCTCGACAATGCGTTCGAGAGCAATGTTTCGCTCTACAACGAAGCGACGGCGCGCTTCGTCAACTGCTTTTTCTCCGGCGGGAATTCGGAGGAACCCATCGTGCAGGAACACGCCTCGCAGTTCACCTTCCTTCACTGCGTAATTCAGGGGAGCCGGGATCTTCCGTTGCTGCGCTGCCGCAGCGGCAGCGTGAATTTTTATCAGTGCACCCTGTCGCAGGCCCGGTATCTGGCCGACTTCTCGGCCGGCTGGAGCCGGACCTGCGCTTCGATGAAGCGGTGCGTGGTGAGCGGCATGAAAAATGGAATTGCAAAACTCCCGGCGACTCCCTATCCGCGTCTGCAGTTCGCGGACAACCGGTTTTCCCCCGCCTTTTACATATATGAAAAGAGGGCGGAAAAGATCGGCGGCCCGGTTCTGCGGAAACTGCGGGTTGACGCCGATTCCCGCGGCGAACTCATCCGCCCGGGCGGACTGCGCAATGCGGAGTGCACCGGGAGCGACGGATACGGCGCCGGAAAACTCTCTCCGACCGTCCGCAAGGTGTACGACCGGCTGGTGAACTTCACCGCGACTCCGGCGGGCCTGGTTCCCGCCGGGAAGGCGGGCGCTCCGGCCGGAGCGCTCTGATCTCCGGTTCAAATCCATTCTCCCTCAGCCCTCGCCGGTGCGGTTCCGGCGGGGGCAATTCATTCTAAAAAAATATAAAAAGCAAATTGGGAGGTTGAAATATTTCTATATCGAAATATATTATATCGTAATTTAAAAAGAAGATGGAGGGCGCGCTGTGGAGCGGAAAATCGGCATGCTGATCACGCTGACCAGACAGCATATCAGCCGGCTGCTGGAAAAGATGCTCGCGGAGTACGGCATCGATGAATTCAACGGCCCGCAGGGGCGGATTCTCTACGTGCTGTGGGGGCGGGACTCCATTTCCATCCAGGAGCTCGCCAACGGAACCGGGCTGGCGAACGCCACGCTCACCAGCATGCTGGACCGCATGGAGCGCAAGGAGCTGGTCCGTCGCCGTCCGGCTCCCGGAGACCGGCGGAAGACGCTGATCGCCCTGACGCCGAAAGCGCGTGCGCTGGAGCACGAATATCAGGCGGTTTCGGAGCGGATGAACGAACTGACCTGCCGGGGGCTGTCGGAAGAGGAGTGCCGCCGGCTGGAGGCCGCTCTGGAACGGGTGCTCGACAATGTCCGGGAAGCGGAACAACGGCTGAACCGGCCGGAAAAATAAAACGTGCAATCACGGAGGTCGAAAATGGAAAAACAGGAAATGAAACAGATTGTTCTGGAGATGATCGCCGCTCCCTCCTGCTGTCAGGAGCTCAAAGATGCCGCGCAGAAGTGGCTCGATGCCGCTGATCCCGCGGCGAAGAAGGCGGCGGCCGATGCGCTCGTTCTGGAGTTGAAGGACGACGTCGCTCCGATCGGGCACGTCATCGAGTTCTTCGAATCTCCGCGCGGGAAACAGAAGTTCGGCGAGGAGCGGGCCGCCGCGATGGCCGCGCACGCCCGCGAAGTGCAGGCGAAGGGGGGCAAGTGGTGCGACTGCCCCGCCTGCAGCGCCGGACGGAAGATCCTCGACAATGCCGCTCTGCTCATCTAAGCGGAATGGTTCCGAACGCGCCCTGTTCGCGGGGCGCGTTTTTTTTCGATGCTCTGCCGGTGGGGAATTTCCGCTTACGGGCTTTTCCCGGCTCTCGGGCGGCGAAGCAACTTGGGCCGGCCGGAAAGTTGCCGCGGCGCTATTGTATTTTCCGCAACAGCGCCTATAGTAATCCGGAGTGCAACTTTGCTGTCCGAAGAATGTACAAATTGGAGGTATGGGCAATGCGTGGAGTTTCAACACTCTGTCTGGTGGCGCTGCTGATGGGGGCGGCGGTGACGGAAATCGCGGCGGCGCCGGTACAGGTCCGGGATTGGAACAAGGTGGAGATCCGCAAGCCGGTCGATTGGTGTGTCCGCAGCGGTCTGCCGAATTTCAATAAAAAACTGCGTGCGGGGAAACCGGTCCGCATCGCCTACTTCGGCGGCAGCATCACCGCGCAGAACGGCTGGCGGCCGCAGAGCCTGGAGTACTTCCGCTCGCTCTCCCCGAGCCGGAAAGTCGATGAGATCCACGCCGCGATCGGCGGAACCGGGTCCGAACTCGGCGCCTTCCGGCTGGAGCAGGATGTGCTCCGCCACAAGCCGGACCTGGTGTTCGTGGAGTTCGCGGTCAACGATGCCGGGACATCGCCCTACCGGATCCGGCAGTCGATGGAGGGGATCGTCCGCCATATCTGGAAGGTTCTGCCGGAGACCGACATCTGCTTTGTCTACACGGTGACTGCGTCCAACATCCCCGACCTGCTGGCGGGCCGGGCGAAGCGTTCGACCAGCACGATGGAGGAGATTGCCGACTACTACAACATCCCCTCGGTCAGCTTCGAACCGGAGATCGCCCGGCTGGTGAAGGCGGGCAAACTGGTGATGCAGAGCAGCGACCAGGGGCTGACTCGGGTTTCGGGCGACGCGCTGAATCTGGATTCGGACATCGCGGTGGATAAAGACGGGAAGATTCCCTTCTCGAAGGATGGGGTTCACCCCTACCTGAACACCGGCCACGTGCTCTACACCGGGGTGCTCAAGCGGGCGTTCCCGAAGATTGCCGAAGCGGGGAAGCCGGGGCCGCATGCACCTCTGCCGGCGCCGATGGTCAAGGACAACTTTGAAAACGCGGTCATGCTGCCGCTGGATCGGAAAGAGGTTACATTCTCCGGGCCGGTGGAGAAACTTCCGCTGAATCAGGCTCCGGCAAAACTCTTTCAAAACCGCGCGCCCGGCTGTGTCAAGCTCTCGCCCGGCGGTACGATGGAGTTCAAATTCAAGGGGACGAAACTCAATCTCTACACCCTGCTCGGGCCCGGCTGCGGCGTTCTGGAAATCACGCTCGACGGGAAGAGCTTTCCGCGGCGTCTCATCGACCCCTACTGCACCTACTACCGGCTGAACACGGTCGCCGTGGGGACGAATCTCGATCCGGAAAAGGTTCACACGGTCAAAATCCGTTTGCTGGATGAGAAGCCGGACAAGCGTGCCATCCTGTTCGAGCGGAACCGCCCCGATTTCGACAAAAATCCGGCGAAATACCAGCCGATCGACGCCTACATCGGTGCAATTCTGCTGGTCGGGGAGCTGGTCGGGCAATGATTCCGGAAACGGAATGTGGCGGACGCGTCTGGCCGTAGACTGTAACATATAAAAGAAAGACGGGCTTTTCTGATGAAACGATATCGAAACCGCGAGCTGTGGCCGGATGACCACGGCGTGCACATCAACGCTCACGGCGGCGGCCTCCTCCGCCACGACGGCTGGATCTACTGGTACGGCGAACACAAGATCGCGGGGCGCGCCGGCAACCGAGCCTGGGTGGGGGTGCACGTTTACCGCACCCGGGATTATTCCCGCTGGGAGGATCGCGGCATCGCGTTCGACATCCGCGGCGGCGAAGCCGGCGGCTTGAAGCCGGGAGAGTGTGTGATCGAACGGCCCAAGGTGCTCTGCAATGCGAAGACGAAGAAATTCGTGATGTTCTTCCACTGCGAAACCGACGGAAAATACAGCGACGCCAAGGTGGGAATTGCGCTGGCCGACCATCCGGAGGGACCGTTCGCGCTGCTCAAAATCGAACGCCCCTCCATCGGTCGCTGGCCGGAAAACACCCCGGAGGAGCTGAAAAATCCAAAACGGATTGCCTTCACGCGGTCACAGCCGCCGGTGTCGAACGGCGAAAATCCCCGCACGAAAGAGCTGAGCATCGTCGGCGCCGATCTCCCGATCGGGCAGCAGAGCCGGGATATGACCCTGTTTCAGGATGAGGACGGCCGTGCTTATCTGATCCACTCCTCGGAGGCGAACAGCACGCTTCATATCGTGGAACTGGATGAAACTTTCACCCGGCTCGACGGCCCCTGTCACCGGGCGTTCCCCCTGCGCTGGATGGAGGCTCCGGTGGTGTTCCGGCATGGCGGGCGCTACTATATGATCTGTTCCGGCTGCACCGGCTGGGCGCCCAACGCCGCCCGGAGCGCGGTGGCCGACCGGATCGAAGGGCCGTGGACCGAACTCGGCAATCCCGCCCGGGGTGAAGGGGCGGAGACGACCTTCGGCACCCAGGGCACCTTCGCCTGGGAGGAGCAGGGGCGAATCTTCTTCCTTGCGGATGAATGGCGTCCGGAGAATGCGATCGACGGCCGCTACGTCTGGCTTGAGGTCACCTGGGAGGGGGAACTCCCGGTTCTGCGCGACAGCGAAAACGTTCCGCTTCCGCTGGATCCTCTGCGGGCGTGACGCGGCGGCGGCGCGGTCATGCGCCGCCGGCCGAACAGCCGCCTCCCGCTTCCCTTGTTTTCTACCTCCCCGGCAGGAGCGCTCTTCTCGCCGGCCTGCCGTCGATAATTGGACACCGTCTACAAAATTGCAAAAAGTTTGAAAATAATCAATTGTGCTATTGACTTTTTGATTTTAACCGGGTATACTATAAGCAGAGTGGACATTGTCCAAAATAGAAATCCGAAAAGGAGCCGGGGCGATGAAATTATTCTGTCTCTTGTTGGCCGGTGCAATTGCCGCGACTGCTGTGGCGGCGGACTTTTTCCGCCCCGGGTTCGATGACGGGAAGGATCTTCCCGCCGACCGGATCTATCCGGCCGGGAGAATTTTCCCGTTCACCGGTTTCTCTCCCGCCAGTGTCGCCGCGACGGCGAAGGCGGGCTTTTCGATGGCCGGCCCGGTCTACAGTGACGGCCAGATGCGCAAATTGAAGGCCGGCTCCGAACTGCTTCCGATCGTCTGGCCGCTCCGCGCCGTCGACGGCAGAACTACGCTTACCCGCAAACTTCTCGACAACCCGAATCTGGACCTTGAACCGTACGTCGAGTCGATCGAAAAACAGGTGCGCAAGTCCGCTTCCAACCCCAATATCGCCTGGTGGTATCTGATGCCGGAAGAGCTCCGCCCGTGGCGGAAACTCGACATGGAGTTCCTCCATCGCGCCGTCGCCGCCATCCGCAACAACGATCCGGAACGGCGGCCGGTCTGGATGTACCTGCCCAACCATTACAATGCAGAACAGCTCCGCCCCTTCGCCGCCGAGCTCGATATCATCGGCAAGGGGATGTATCCTTCGCAGTTCGACAAGGAGCGCGAACGGGTTTGGTGCCGCTGGTCGATGGAGAGCGAAACCGAGGCGATCCGGCAGGCCGGGAGCCGTTCGATTCCGATTGCGGTGGTCGAGATGTTCCGCCAGCCCTCTTCGGAGATGCTCACGAGAGTGGAATCACTCGTGCGGCACGACATCTATCTTGCGCTGATTTCCGGAGCGAAAGGAATCGCCGTCTTCTCGCTGGCGGAACGGTCGGGGTTCTCCGCGCATCCGCGGTATTTCGACGCCTATGCTTTCGAAGCCGGCCGGCTGGGCGGACCGGAGGGAATCGGCCAGATCTTCCTCTTCGGCCGCCCGATGAACGACCTCAAGGTCAAAATCGTCAAAGGGCCGGAGCGGCTGAAAACCACTCCCATCCCCCGCAAAGAGGAGGTGCGTGAATATCCTTCGATCGCGTTTGCGGAACTGGGCTGGCGCGACAACCATGTGCTGGCGCTGGTCAACTCCTCCGACGATACGCAGGTGACGGTGGAGATTTCCGGACTGCCCGCCGAGCCGGTCCGGATTACCGATCTAATTACCAATCAGGAATATGACCGGACCAGTTCCGGCACGTTCCAGAACATTATTTCACCCTATCAAGCCGTCTGTCTGAAGTTCAACCGGGAAAACTCAACCAGAGGAGAAAAGTAACATGTTGAAACGCAAGACATTCACCCTCATCGAACTCCTGATCGTGATCGCCATCATCGCCATTCTGGCCAGCATGCTGCTGCCGGCGCTGAACCGGGCGCGGGCCCGGGCGCGGGCGATCTCCTGCTCCGGAAATCTCCGGCAGATCGGCCTTGCCGCCAACACCTACATGCAGGACTACAACTTCTGGTATCCGGCCGGGCAGGACGGCTCGTTGAACACCGCGGGAAACCATTACTCCTGGATGCTCGCTTTTGCCAAGAACAACTATCTGCCGTTCAGCAAGATCTACTTCTGCCCGGAACTTCTCCCCGCCAGCACCGACATCACGGAGTGGACCAAGGGGTATGGTTCGCTCTACGGCGACAAGAACAACGGCGTCAACCATTTTAACCTGAAAAAGTACCGTTCTTCCGGATTCAGCAAGATCGGCATGGTCGGCTGCTCGAAGAATCCGCGCAAGGAGGGGAACGAAAATGCCTACCGGCTGCTGACCACCTCCACCTCCAGCGGGGATTACGGGTATCCCTATCTCATTCACAACAACCGTGCCAACATGGCGTTCTTCGACGGGCACGTCAACAACATCGGTACCGGCGTCTTCGCCTCCGACATCCGCTGGATCAACAACCAGGGGGTGCTGGGGAAGATCCGCCGGGTGCTGACTCCGGCGGCCACCGAGCCGCTGTCGCTGGACACGCTTTGATTTGCGGAGGAGGTGCATCATGCCGATTCTCCGACGGATTCTGCGGGCCGCCGCTCTGCTGACTCTGGCGGCGGGCTCCGGCCTTGCCGCCGCCGAACCGGTCGCACTGCCTGCACCGGAATGGATCGCCGTCTCCGGCGACTGGAAGATCACCGACGGCCGGATTGCCGAACTCTCCGACGGTGTCGCGCCGGGGGACCGGCCGCTCTGGAGCACCGCCGGGTCGCCCGCCTGGAAGAACTACCTCTTCCGGGCGCGGGTTTCGACGGCGGACGGAGTCGGTTCGCTCTATCTTGCGGCGCGCTGGCGCAATCAGGACAACTGTTATGCCGTGCGTTACTCCGACCCGCACCGGGTGCTGGAACTGCTCCGGATTGTCGACGGGCGGGAGACGGTGCTGGCCAGAGCCGAGGGCGCGGGCGAAGCCTCCCCGCAGAAACAGCCGCTGGAGCTGTCGATCCGGGTCGAAGGAAACCGGCTGACCGCCAAGGCGGGCAAGGTGGAGCTCTCCGCCGTGGCCGACGCCTTTTCGTCCGGCGCGGTGGCGGTGGGAACCAGCCACCGGCAGGGATTTTTCGACCGGTGCGAAGTGGAACTTCTGCCGGAGAAATCGCCGGCGCGTGAGCTGGTGATCGAGCCGAAGTTCCGCCGTCGGGTCTTCCGGCCGGAAGAGAAGGAGATTCCGCTCGTGTTCCGTGTGCTCAACCCGACCGGGGAGACGATTTCCGGCGCGGAGTTCCGGATGCGGATTGACGCTGCTCTGCCGGAGGAGAAGTGGAAGCTCCCGGCTCTGGTGCCGGGGAAGGCGGCGGAGGTGAAACTGTTCTTTCCGGCGGGTTCCCTGCGGAGCGCCGACTACGCGGTTTCTTGCGAGGTCGTTTCGGCGGAGGGGAAGAGTCTCGCCGCCACCGAACTTCTGCTTTCGGTCGTTCCGCCGGAGAATCCGGCTCGTTTCCCGCTGCTGCTCTGGGACGGCATCGACTCCGGCGAAGAGCTGGCCCGGCTGGGATTCACCGCCTCGGCGGTGCCGTCGTTCTTCTTCGTCTCCGGGTTCGCTCAGGAGAAGGAGAAACAGCTCGAGCGCACCCTCGCCGCCGTCGAGCGCAACGAGGAATATCTGCGCAACGGCGTCGCTTCTCTGCTCAAGATCGACACCCGGCGCTACTGGGATAAAAAACAATTCGCCGATCTTCTGATGAAAAACGCGTCCGGCAAGCTCCAGCTTTCCGGCGACATCTGTCACAACCACCCCGCCTACCGGCGCGCGCTGGAGGAGTCGCTTGAAGCGCTCGGCCGCCGCCTGGAAGGCTCCCCTGCGGTGCGGCTGCTGCTCTTCGACTCCGAGACGGAGAACGAGGAGCGCAAGCTCTTCCAGTGCTTCCATCCGGAATGCCTCGCGCTGGCGAAACAGGCGGGATTCGACCCGCTTCCGGCCGGCGTCAACCGGGTGTGGGGCATGGTCGGCGCCTCGCTCTACGGAAAGAAGAACCACCCTGCCGTACTGCCGGACCATTCGCCGGAGTTTGATTTCATCCGCTGGTGGTGGCTGAACGGCTCCGGCTTTGTGGAGAGCCGGGCGCGGGCGGCGGAGATTTTGAAGAAGCACCTCCCGGAGGCGCGCACCTTCCACGACCCGATTCTGCGCAATCCGGCCTTCCTCGGCCGCGACCGGGGGATGGATTTCGTCAGCCACTGGACCTACACCAATCCGAGTCCGCTTGCGGTGCTCGAAAACATCGACGAGATGGAGGCCGCCGTCGGCGGGAAGAAGCCGGTTGTGCCCAATCTGCAGCTCTTCTGGTACACCAACGAGGTGGTGGGCGAACTCACTTCATCGGCCGACAAAAAGAAGGCGGCCGAAGAGGCTGCCTCTTTCGTCGAAGCGCGCGACGCGATCCATTTCGGGCGCTTCATGACCATTTCGCCGGACCATCTGCGCGAGGCGCTCTGGCTGGCGCTCTCCCGCCCGGTCGAAGCGATCATGCTCGACGGCGGCAGTGCGATCAGCACCACGCCGGGCACCTACGCCGCGACCAATCCGGATACGGCCGAGGCGCTGGCGGAGTTCTCCGACCGGGTTCTGCGTCCTTACGGGCCGATGCTGCGGAAGATGACCGGTTCTCCGGCGCGGGTGACGATGCTGCAGTCGGTCTACAGTTCGCTCTACGGGCGCACCGGGAACTACGGCAACGCCAACCGGATTTTCGCCGACGTCTACAACAGCGCCATCCTCGCCCAGCTCCAGCCGCGGATTCTCTACGAGGAGTCGCTGGGCGAACTGGAGAAGTTCGAAGTTCTGCTGGTGCCGGACACCCGTTTCCTGAGCGAAAGCGGATTTGCCGCGGTGAAGCGCTTTCTCGAGTCCGGCCGCACGGTGATCACCGACACGGGGTCGCGCATCCCGCTGGCCGGCATCGTGAAACTGCCGTTCGAAGAGACGGCGAAGCTCTCCGCCGCCGACCGGGAAGCGGCGTGGCGGCGCGGCGCGAAACTTCTGCGCAAGACTTTGGAGCAGAAAAAGTTCCATCGTCTCGTCTCATCGTCTTCCGACAATCTGGTCATCAGCCGCCGTCTCGGCGATGGAGATCAGGCGATCTTCCTCATCAACGACAGCCGGACAGCGGGCGATTACGTCGGCCGCTTCGGAAAGGTGCTGGAAGCCGGTGTGCCGCAGAGGGCTGAAGTGAAATTTTCTCCGGAACTCACGGCACCGGGGCGGGGGCTCTACGACGTGGCGGCGCGGCGAAAGGTCGTGCTGGAAAAGGGCGGTGCGGCGTTCTTCCTGCCGCCGGGCGGTGGACGGCTGCTCTATCTCGCCTCGGCGGAACTCACCGGGTTGAAGGCAAAGATCGCGCCGACGGTGCGTCGCGGAGAGAAAATCCGTCTCCGGGCGGAACTGCTGGCGGCGGGTCCGGTCAAGGGGACGCAGGCGCTCGAAGTGGAACTCCGCGATTCGGCGGGGCGGCGTCACGTTTCTTCGGGGTACTACTGCCTGACGAACGGAGTGTTCGAGCTGGAGATCCCCATCGCCCGCAACGACCGGGCCGGATACTGGACGGTGATTTGCACCGACCTGATCGCGGGGCACCGGGCGGAGGCGGCGTTCCAGGTGATGCCGTAACGGCTTCGACGAGAACGGGGCATCCCGCTCGTCGGAGGTGGAGCGCTCCCTCTGGGGG
The DNA here is from genome assembly GCF_048170485.1 of Victivallis sp. Taxonomy (NCBI): domain Bacteria; kingdom Pseudomonadati; phylum Lentisphaerota; class Lentisphaeria; order Victivallales; family Victivallaceae; genus Victivallis; species Victivallis sp. The sequence goes on from NZ_DBEXAY010000093.1 coordinate 13,606, forward strand.
AACTTGTGTCTTCTGCCGGGACAATCTCTGCGAGGCGCGTGTCGGCTCAGAGCGCCCGGAGCACGACCGAGGCGCAGACGCAGCCGAAGATGGCCGGCAGATAGGAGACGGTTCCGACGGTGGAGTGGTGGTGCCCCGCTTCGTCTTTCCAGGCGAGGACCGCTTCCGGCGGAACGACTTCCGGGGAGAAGACGGTGCAGACTCCGCGGTTGACTCCGGCGGCGCGGAGCCGGGTGCGGACCGCGCGGGCGAGGGCGCAGCCGTGGGTCTTCGAAATATCCGCCACCTGGATCTGCGACGGATCGACCTTGCCTCCCGAACCCATCGAACTGATTACCGGGATATTGCGTTGAAGACAGCCGAGAAGGAACTCCAACTTCGGGGTCAGCGAATCGATCGCGTCGACCGCATAATCGAAACGGGTTTCCAGCAGGCGGCCGATTCCTTCGCCCTGGAGGAACTCCACCCGGGGGAGGAAGGTTCCTGAGGGGTTGATTTCGCGCATCCGTTCGGCGACCACCTCCGCTTTGGGGCGGCCGAGGGTCGAGGTGAGCGCGGGCAGCTGGCGGTTGCAGTTGGTCGGTTCGAAACGGTCGCCGTCGACGAGAGTGAGGGCGCCGACTCCGGCGCGGGCGAGCTGTTCGGCGGCGTAGGCGCCGACGCCGCCGACGCCGAGCACCAGCACGTGGGCGCGGCGGAAGTGTTCGAGTTTTTCCTCCCCGAGCAGGAGGCGGGTGCGTTCGAAACGGGACTGGTCTTCGGAATGGTTCATCGTTGCAGAAACTCCCTGAAATTGGCGTCGGTGACGGCGGCCAGCTGTTCCGCCGGACAGCCGAACACGCCGGCCGCGCGTTCGATCAGCTGCCCGACCGGTTCGGGGCGGTCGTCGGTTTCAAAGCCGATCCGGTCGAAGCCGGTCCGGCGGAGGTGTTCGACAAGCGGGGCGCGTTCCAGCGCCGCCGCGCCGAGCGAGAGGTAGAAGCCGTGCTTCCGGAGCTCCTCGCAAAGCTCCGGCGAACCGCGGAACCCGTGGAACAGTTTCCGCATATGCGGGTAGGGTTTCACGGCGGCGAGCAGTTCCGCCGTCGCGCGGACGCAGTGGAAGACCACCGGTTTCTCCTGTTCCGCGGCGAGGCGGAGCAGCCGGTCGAGCATCTGCTGCTGAACCGGAAACGCGGGGCCGCGCAGCCGGTCGAGGCCGACCTCGCCGAGGGCGGCGGCCCGCGCCAGGGCGGCGGCGAATTCTCGCGTCAGCTCCACCGGGTGCGACGGAAGCCGCCACGGATGAAATTCCAGCGACTCGAGCGGAAAACTCCCGAGCCGGTCCAGCCCGGTCGAGACCAGCGCGGCAGCACCGGCCGGCGGCGCCGAATGGGTGTGAAAGTCACTCGCCATGGGGTTACAGCGGCTTGCCCATCTTTTCGGCGAGGGCCGGGCGGAGCGCCAGCTGGGCGTGACAGACCGCGAGCGCGATGGCGTCGGTGGAGTCCAGCGGAATCTGTTCGATTTCGATGCCGAGTTCGACCGCCATGATCCGGGCGACCTGCTCCTTGGTGGCGCCGCCGTTGCCGACGGCGGACCGCTTGGCGGAGCGGGGGGAGTAGGCGTAGACGGGAATCTGCCGCTCCGCGAGGGCGGTCAGGATTGCGCCGCGCGCCATGCCGAGGATGATCGCGGTGGAGGCGTTCTTCCCCAGAAACGGCTCCTCGATCGAGGCGCAGTCGGGATGGAACGAGTCGACCAGCTCCCGGATTCCGCCGGCGAGCCGCCGCAGGCATTCGGTGTGCGGCAGCCGGGCGGAGTTGGCGATGACGCCGCAGTCGAGGATGGTGAAGCTTGCCGGATTGTCCGCCCGGATCACGCCGTAGCCGGTGGTCCGGATCGCCGGGTCGATGCCGAGAATAATCATGCCGGGAATTTCCTTGTCTGGTTGAATTTTCCCCATAAGATACCATGCTGGGGGCGGGAAATCAACCGGAACCGGGAAAAATTCCGCCGATCAGGCGAGGAGCCGGAGCGCCGCTTCGAGCTCCTCCTCGGAGAGCAGATCCCGGTTCCAGCCGCCCTGCATGATGACGTTGGGACAGCCTGGACTGATCTCCAGCAGCCGCGGCACCTTCAGCGCCTCGGCGACGGCGAAGAGTCCGGTCTGGTTGCCGATCGTCAGCGCCGCGCCGCGGATCAGCCGGGCCGCTTCGAGGAAGTCCCGGGTCGGCAGGTAGTCGCAGCGACAGACGCGGCCGGCGAACTCCCCGTACTCCTCCGGCGAGCCGAGGAAGAGCAGCCGGTCGCGGAAGCTCCGCAGCGAGAGCCACGAAAGCCGGTCGTTGCGGTAGCGGAACGACCGGAAGAGGACGATTCTCCCCTTCGCCCGCGGGTCCGGCTCGATGCCGAAGAGCCACGGCGCGGAGAAGTCGATCGGGTCGAAGAACTCCCGCCCGAGCAGGGCGAAGCGCCGGGCGAGGTCGCCGGAGCTGTGGCGGACCCAGGTGTGGTTCCCGGCGTCGAGGTTGACCGTCGCCTCCTCCGGGCGGTCGAACCAGACCGCGTCGATCCAGTGCTGACTGCGGAGCAGTGCGGCCAGCGCCTCGGCCGATTCGCGGGTGTAGAGCCGCCGGCCGGGGAGGATGTTCAGGTTGAACGCGGTCCGCTTGATGTTGTGCGTCCTCACGTGAGCCAGCGCGAACGGCAGGGCGTAGATCAGGTCGCCGACCTTGCCGGAGTGGCTGAAAATCGCTTCGCTCATGGCTTCGCCTTTCCCGGTTTCCGGACCAGCCCGAAATCCTCCTCCGAGTAGGGAAGGCCGACGGCGCGGGCGGCGGCGGCGTACTGTTCGGCGGAGTCGGCGTTGTGCCAGAGGAATCCTTCGCGGCTGGCGCGGCGGTCGGTGCCGAGCATCTCCTCCCAGCAGGCGTACCCCTGCTTGTCGCGCCCGAGCGGATGCGCGGTGCGCCACGCTTCGAACTCCGGGGAGAGCCAGCGTTCGGCGAGGAGCCGGGCGCGGTCGTGCAGGAACTTTTCGACAAAGATCCGCCTGCCCGGCGTCGCCTCGCGTTTCAGCTCCGGAATCAGCGGCGCCCAGGCCGGCACGTAGAGACCGAGACATTCGGTGCGGAACCCGTAATGGTAGCTGGTGGTGTAGCTCGAGAAGGTGACCGCGTTGGAGCGGCGGGCGAGGTCGAGCAGGCCTTCGCGCCAGCGGTTGCAGGCGATGAAGCGGCGGGAGAGTTTGACCAGAAGTTCGATTCCCTGTTCGCGGGCCCACTCCAGCCCGGCGGCGAAGATCTGCAGATCTCCGGCGTAGTGGCCGTGGTGCGCGGAGAGTTCGCGCAGTTCCACACCGTAACGGGCGCAGACTTCGGCGAGCGCGGCATCTCCGGAACAATCGTCCACCACCAGAGCCGGCAGTTCGTTGCCCCGGACCACCCAGTGAAGCCCGAGGTCGATATGCGGCGCACTGCCGCTGGTGCCGATCACGACGCCGATCCGGGTGCGGGAGCTGTAGAGATTGCGGGTGACCCCGTAGCGCTCGAAGCGGGAGCGGTCGGGGAAGCGGGTGCGCAGGAGCGAGAGAATGCCGCCTTCGACGCCGCCGTCGCTGAATCCGGCGAAGAGCTTCCCCTCCAGCGCCTTCGGGTCGACCTTCGGCGATTCGAAGGTCGCTTTGATCTGGCGCATCGGCAGCGGGTTGATGACGCCGTAGCGGTTGAGGTAGAGGGAGATGTAGCAGAGCCCGACCTCTTCGTAGAAGTTGAATTCCGACTCGAGCGCGAGATATTTCTCCCGCTGAAACCGCACCGGTGTGTGCGCCTCGTAGTTGACGGTGGGATATCCGGCGCGGCGGAGCGCTTCGCCGGTGTTCCGCAGCGAACGGTGCCAGACTCTCGCGTCGGGGGCGTTGGAGAAGTTGAGCAGATCGTCGACGCGGGCCACCACCGGCAGGTCGGCGGCGTCGAGGTCGTCGAGCAGCACGTTGTCATCCGCCCAGAAGATCACTTCACTGGAGATGCCCGGCGTCCGCAGTGCGGCGCAGATCGCGGCGTGGATGTTCATCTGCTTGCGGGGATACTGGTCGGAACAGCGGACGAAACGGTACCCGGAAAATCCCTCCGGCTCCCGGCTGGAGATCAGGTAGATGTCGCGGTAGTTGCGGAGATGTTTCTCGATCGAACGCAGGGCGATGCGCAGTTCGTCGTTCGCCTGTGCCGAACCGTCGGCCCGCAGTGGAAGGATGATGTCGATCGAACCCGGAACCGGCCGCGGGCCGGGCTGGAACTTCCGCCCCGGACTTTTCCACGGCGTGGCAGCGCTGCCCCCGGACTCGGAACAGCGACAGGGGGGAACCGCCGGCGGCGCGGCCGGTTCGCCCGCCATCGGTGCGGGCAGGGAGGCGGGCCGTTTCGCGACCACCTTCCCCAGCGTCTCGATGGCCTGAAGTTTCTCCTGCGTGATGGTGATTTCCAGCCGGTCCGGCGCGATCCAGAGGCGGACCTGCCGGACCAGGTTGGCGAGTTCGACGTCGATTCCGGTGAGCTGTTCCTGCGCCTCGTTGAGGTTGCCCAGGAGATAGAGGCGGTATTCGGGGGTATCGTATCCGGTCAGCATTTCGCGGGCGATGGCCGCCGCGCTCGCCAGATGTTTGACCGCGCAGTTGAGGCAGTTGTGCCGATTGATGGACTCCATGAAGATCTCCTACGGGTTGATATAGTTGCAGCGGGTTTTGGGATTTTCCTGCGCCCACTTCTCAGCAAGAGCGATTGCCAGAGCCTGTGTGGTGCAGCCGGGGGTGCGGATCTGCACCTCCCAGGTCAGTCCGGCTTCGGTGGTGTAGACGCCGGTGCGGATCGGTTTCTGTTCGCCGCCGGTGCCCATGTACCGCCAGTCCTCGCCGTCGAAAAGGCACTTGGTTACGCCGTACCAGTACCAGTCCTCGGAGGCGGAACTCTCGGAGCCCGAGGAGCTTGAGGCGCTGGAGGAAGAGCCGGAGCCGGAACTGGAGGACTCCGAGGAGTCGGAGTAGTAATTTTGAAAGGAGTCGGAGGAGGAGGAGTCCGACTGCATCGAGTTGCTGTCGGAATCCGTCGAGTCGGAGGTTTCGGAGTCGGAGTCCTCATGCTCACAGGCGCCGAGGATCACCCCGTGCGGCTCGCCGGAGTGCTGCTGGTGGATGGTGACCGCTCCGTTCGCCACCTTCGCCGTGGCGATCAGCAGAAAGAATTCGCACTCTTCCGGCTCCGGCATCTCCGGGGCCGCCTTGCATTTCGCGGTGATGTGGATCTTCTCCCAGATCGGGTCTTCGAATTCGTTGCGGCCGTCCTCCGCCGCGCCGAGGGTGACGTGAACGGAGAGGTAGATGACGCTCTCCCCCTCGTCAAGGTGAAGTCTGGCGCGCGGATTGATTTCGACGCGGTAGCGGCGCAGTTCCGGCTGTGCCGCCGTGCCGGAGTCGCTCATCTCCGGGTGAAAGATGTGATCGACCTCCACCATGCCGGCCAGGTAGTTGAGCTGCTGGTCCGCCGGAAGCGAACCGTCGACCACCCGGACCGTCGCCGATTTTCCGTCTTCGGATGTGGCTTCCGCGCGGACCGCGAGGTAGCCGGTGTAGAGGGTCACCGCCGCCGGAGAGGCGGAACTGCTGACGCGGTATCCGCGTTCGGTGCGCTCCACCGTCACGTTGCGTCCGGCGGTGATGACCGGCACAAAATCGTTCTGCATGCCATTGCTCCCCAAGTTGAAACAATTCCGTTTTTAACTGGAATTTTGTCAACCGGGGGAGGCGTTCAGCGGGAGAGCGGGAGCATTTCCGCCTCGTCGACGAGGTCGCGGAAATCTTTGGAGTCAATCCGTTTGAGGAACTCCGCCGCGTCGGCGGAGAGATTCTTCTTCCAGAGGAGCGCGCACCGGACCGCCAGCGGATATTTCCCGGCGGCGATCTCCGCCGGGGCGGGGCGCACCCCGTCAATGGCCGCGGTTTTTACCGTTACCGGAACCTCCGGCAGCAGCAGCCCGAAGGCGATCGCCTCGCTGTCCGCGCCGGCCAGCAGCAGAAGTTCGCGGCTCGAACCGACCCGGAAGATCCCTTCGGCCGGTTTCCTCTTGCCGAGACCGATCAGAGCTTCGGCCACGCCCGCGCCGTTCGCCCGCGGCTTCAGCCCGAGCCGGTGCATCTCCGTCGGGGAGCCGTTGTAGGCGGTCCACTCCGGCCGCTCCGCCGTCAGGATCGACGCGAGCTGTTCCCGGGTGAAGGTCACGGCCGGATTGTTGGTCGAGAGATAGACCGCCGCCGCCAATGCGGCGTAGAAGCGGCGCTCCCCGGCGAACGTGTCGGGAATCCGCGATTCCGCAACGAGAACGAAGTCCGCCTTGCCGGCCTCCAGCTGCCGGAGCGCTTCCTCCGGCGGGAGGGTTTCGATGCGGAATTCTCCGGAGCCTTTCTCCAGCCCCTGCAGCAGGGCGAGCTGCCGGACCGGCGCGCCGCCGCCGCCCGGCGCCGCATCGAGAATCCGGACCGTTCCGGCGGAGGCGGCCCAGAGCGCCGTTCCGGCGGCGAGGAGCGTCAGGAGGAGTTTCCGCATCATGGAGTTCTTTCCTTACCGGTTGCCGTAGAGCGGAGTGAGCACCGCCAGAAGCCGCGCCGTCTCTTCCGGCGTTCCGATGGTGATCCGCACGTAGCGGCCGGTCACCGGGCCGGAGAAGTAGCGCACGATCACCGCCGCCTCCCGCAGTTTGAGGAAGCAGCGCTGCCCGTCGCCATCCGGCGGAGCGGCGAAGAGGAAGTTGGTCTGCGAAGGCACCACGTCGAACCCCAGCGAGCGGAGCGCTTCGGCAAGTTCGCCGCGCGTCGCCCGGATCCGGGCGGCGTTCTCCTTCATGTACCGCTGGTCAGCAAAGGCCGCCCGGGCGAGCTCCTGCGTGAGCATGTCCAGATTGTAGGAGTCCTTGACCTTGAACATGCCGTGGATCAGCGCGGCATTTCCGACCGCGAAGCCGAGCCGCAGACCGGCCAGCGAGTAGCTCTTGGAGAAGGTGCGCGACACCAGCACGTTGTCGAACTCTTTGGCCAGCTCCATGCAGTTGTCGTCGGCGAAATCGGCGTAGGCTTCGTCGAAGAGCACCACGCCGTCGAAGCTCCGGCAGATCTCCCGCATGAATTCGAGCGGGAACGAATTGCCGGTCGGCGCGTTCGGCCGGGTGATGATCAGCAGATTCGCTTTCTCTGCCTGTTCGAGCAGATTCTCCGGCATGGTGAAGCCCGCCGCCGGGTCGAGGTCGATCCGGATGACCGGCGCTCCCTGCATTTTCGCCAGTTCCGGATAGAGCGAATAGGTCGGGTTGAGGCAGGCCAGCGGCCGGTCCGGAGCGGTGAAGCAGCGGAACGCCATGGTGAGGATGTCGTCGGAACCGTTTCCGGCGATGACGTTCTCCCGCTTCACGCCGAATTCCGCCGCGATGTCGTCGCGCAGGGCGTCCGCCATCGGGTCGGGGTAGCGCCGGAGCCGTTCATACGGGAAATTGGTCAGCACCTCCCGCACCTTCGGCGACGGCGGATAGGGGTTTTCGTTGGTGTTGAGCTTGACCAGATCGGCCATCTTCGGCTGTTCGCCGGGGACGTAGCCGGACATCGCGTCGATTTCGGGGCGGAAATAGGATTTCATCGCGGAGTGCTCCTGCATAAAATTGGCAAACAATTCCCTATAATATAACGCGCCGGCATGCAATTTACAACACTGCATTGCATGCCGGCGCGGTGGTAACTGCCGCGTTGCTGGACAGCTGGCGGAAGT
>NZ_DBEXAY010000094.1:0-22248 GCF_048170485.1 Victivallis sp.
AAATCTCTGATTCTGCCGCAGGGGTGCGGCGCTCTGGTCCACCTGCGGAACCCTCCGGAAAAGGAGGAGCGCATCGGCTGTTTCTTCCCGTGGGGGGCGGCGGGATTGATGACCCTCTGCGGGGTGACCGACGGTGTCCGCTCCCGCGCGCTCATCATCGACGGCGGCAGGTTCGACATGCTGCTGCGACTGCGGACTTGCTGGGGAAAACGGCGGCAGTACGCCGTCGCCCCCGTGTTCTGCATCCGTGATCGCGCCGGCGACGCTCCGCTTCGCGACGAAATCACTGTTCAACTGCGGGAGCTGGAGGGGGGATATCCCGCCGTCGCCCAAAGCTATTACGAATTCATGCGCTGCCGCCATGCAGTTCCCACTCTGGCGGAAAAGGCCGCCGCCAATCCGCTGCTCGAATACAGCAGCCGCGCGATCATCATGCGGATGCGTCTCGCCTGCAAGGAGATGCCGTCGCCGATTCTCGAACAGACTCCGGAACATCAGCCGAAACTCAACTGTTTCATGACCTTCGCCGACGTTCGCACCGTGCTCGAAGAGTGCCGCCGTCAGGAGGTCGGTCCGCTGGACTGCTGTCTCGTCGGCTGGAACTATGGCGGCCATGACGGGGCGTACCCGCAGCTCTTTCCGGTCGAAGAGCGGCTCGGCGGCGAAACTGAGCTGCGCCGCACCATCCGGCACTGCCGGGAGCTCGGCTACCGGATCGGATTGCACGACAACTACTTCGACAGCTATACGATTGCGGATTCATTCCGCTGGGAAGATGTCAGCCGGACCGCAGATCAGCTGCCCGCCCTCTCCGGCGTCTGGGGCGGCGGGCAATCCTACATCGTCTGCCCGCGTTGCGCCACAGAGAACGCCATGCGGAACATGTCGAAGACGAAGAAGTTGGGAATCGACGGCATCTATTTTACCGACGTTCTCTCCGTCTGGCCGCTGGAGAAGTGCTATTCTCCGGCGCATCCATTGAGCCGCCGGGAGTGCGCGCTCTGGCGCAAGAAGATCTTTCAGCTCTCGCACGATACCTTCGGCGGTTCCATGTCGGAGGGGGGGCAGGACTGGGCCTTCCCGGAACTGGACCGGGTCTACGATCTGGTCGACACGCCGGAGATGCCGGCATGGTGCGACGAGGAAATTCCTCTCTATTCGATGGTGTGGCACGGTTCGGTGCTCTACAACACCTACCGCGGCGCGATCAACTCCAGGCCGGGGGAGCCGATCTACCTTCGCAATCTGGCGTTCGGAGGACTGCCGACCATCTACTGGCACTACATCTTCACGCCGTCCCAGACCGCCGCCGCCGGGCAGGACCCGAAGAAGGATCTGAAATTCGACCGGAAGACGCTGGCCGAAAATGTGGCGCTCATCCGGAGGATCACCGACGACGTCCGCCGTCTCGAACCGGTCCGCTTCGCTCGGATCGTCGGCTATGCGAAACGGGCGGACAACCTGACCGAGACCATCTTCTCCAACGGCTTCCGCCTGCTGGTGAACTATGGTGCAACGGAGGCGGTCCTCGACGGAATCCGGATTGGCGCCGGCGATTTCACCCTCACCGCCGGGGAAGGAATCCCGGGGGAGGGCGCCGCTCCGGAGGCCGGCGGTTCAGCGAACCAGCCGTGAAATCGCCTTGAATGCCGGATGTGAGGCATCGCGCAGCAGCCAGAAGAGAATCGCCTCCGCCGAGAGCACGCAGGCGCCCGCATGCCGGGCGGCGGCAAGCGCGGCGGCGCGGTCGCCGGGCTTCCGGCTGGTGACCGCGTCTTCGGCGAGGATCACCTGATAACCGGCGTTCAGGGCGTCGAAGACACTCTGAAGCACGCAGACATGGGTTTCAATTCCGGCGATGACGACCGTTTTGCGGTATTTGGATTCCAGCGCGGTGCGGAAGGCCGGTTCGCCGAAGACCGAAAACGAGGTCTTGGAGAGGATCGGCGTGGTCATCGGCAGATGTTCGGCGATTTCCGGAATCGTGGCTCCCAGTCCGCGGGGATACTGCTCGGTGACGATCACATCGAGCCCGAGCGCGGCCGCTCCGTCGAGCAGGAGGCGCGCCCGCGAGAGCGTCGCATCGAAGTGATCCATGACCGGGACCAGTCTCTCCTGAAAATCGATCAGAACGAGGACACTGCTTTCGACATTCGGAATTTCCATGGGGAACTCTCTCCTCTGGTTATGATGAAATGGTTCTTCCGGCAAAAACGGTGACGGCGGCCGGGGCCGCCAGACAGGGGGCGATATTCCGGTTCACCTCCTCCCGGGTGAGGGCGCGGAGGGCCGCTTCGTTGTTCCAGACGGTTTCCGGCTCCTGCGAATAGTGCATGGCGAGCAGGGTGGCGGGGAGTGCAGCGTTGACCGACTCCGCCGCCTGTGCGGCGGCGAAGGCGGCGCATTCGCGCGCCGCGTCGAACTCCTCCGGGGGAATGCCTTCGGCGGCGAGCCGGAGAATCTCGGCGGCGATGAGCTGTTCGGCCCGCTTCGCCTGTTCCGCGGTGGTCACCGCGTGAAAGAGCAGCCAGCCGGGATGAAATCCTCCGGCGAGCCGCATTCCGGTCGTGTAGGCGAGGGCGTTCTCCTCCCGGACCAGCTTGAAGAGCCGCGAGGAGAGGCCGTTTTCGGCGTGGTGAAAGATTTTGAAGCTGTTGTAGATTCCGTCGACGAGGGCGGGGCCGGGGATGGCGTGGACCAGCGCGGTCTGGCTCCGGTCGAGCGGAATCTCCTGCACCACGCTCTGTTGCGGAAATTCCGGAGGCTTCGGCAATGGCTGCTTGCCGGGAAGCCAGTCGATGCCGTCGAGCACCATTTCGCTCCACTCCCGCGCCTGCGCTTCGGTGCAGTCGCCGCCGAAGCCGCAGATCACCTGAGACGGCCGCCACAGCGAGCGGTGGAATTCCATGATCTCATCGCGCGAGATCGATTGAAGCTGTTCCGGAGTTCCGTTGACGCCCCAGCCGTAGGGATGGCGCCCGAAGAGCAGTTTGCGGGCGAGGTCCTGGGCCGCCGCCCGGGGCGACTGGGCGCGGCTTCGCATCAGTTCGAGGCGGTTCTTCCGCTCCCGCTCCAGTTCCGCGGCGCCGAAGGCGGGTTCGCACAGCATCTCCCGCACCAGACGCAGCGCGGTCGGGAACTGCCGCCGCGGCGCATTCAATTCGAGAATGAAGGAGTTCAATCCGGTATTGACATTGAGCGTCGCGCCGCATTCGTCCAGTTTGTTGAGCAGATCGTTTTCGCTCCGGCGGCGGGTTCCGGCGGTCAGCAGATCGGCGGCGAGGGCGGAAATCCCCCCCGCCTTCTCCGTTTCGAAAATGGTGCCGCCCGGCAGGGCGAGGGCGAAATCGGTCAGCGGCAGTTCCCGGTCGGGAATCGTCACCAGCCGCACACCGTTCTTCCACTCTCCGGCGATCGGTGCAAGGCGGCTCCGGTCGGCCGTGGTTGTCCGGCGCGGCCGGGCATCCGCGGGACGCTGGCGGACGAATGAGAAGAGTTCCGGCGTAAGATAGGTCGCCGCCGCCTGATGGATCTCCTCCACGGTGAGAGCCTCCAGTTTCTCCAGATAGCTGTCGCTGAGGTCGGGGGAGTCGCAGGCGACCACGCCGCCGCCGATGTTGGCGGCGATATCGCGCAGACTGCGCAGTTGACGAAGGTGTTCGGCGAACTGCTGACGCTTTTCGCGCCGGGCTTCCGCGGCGGTGATGCCGCCGGAACGGATGGCGTCCAGCTCCCGGCGAAGCGCGTTCTCCAGCCGGTCAAGCCTGGCGGGGAAGGCGGCGGCGGTGATCCCGAGAATTCCGCCGAACGGCTGGGAGTAGCAGAAGGCGCGCAGATCGACGGCGAGCTCCTTTTCCCGCTCCAGAATGCGCACCAGCCGGGAACCTTCCCCCATGCCGAGGATTCCGGCAAGCACGTCGAGCGCCGGAATGTCGCGGTGGGAGATGGGCGGCGTGCGAAGTCCTGCCGCGAGCCGTGCGAGCGGGTCGGCAAAGCGGAATTCGGCGCTTCGTGCGGCGCACTGCTCCGGTTCTGCGGGCAGGGCGGTTTCTCCAGGGAAGGCGTCCTGCCAGTCGCCGAGGCGGTGTTCCAGCGCTTCGACAACCCGCTCGGGAGAGGCGTCTCCGACGACCACCCAGAAGATGCGCCCGGGGGTGTAGCGGTGCTGCCAGTACTCTTCCGCCCGTTCGCGGGTGACTTCGGCGATCAGGTGGCGGAACCCGATGATCGGAATGCGGACCGGGTGGACCTTGAACACCTCCGCGTTGAGGGTTTCGAAGAGCCGGCGGTCCGGGCTGTCGGCGCCGAGCTCCTGTTCACGCAGAATCACTTCACGCTCCGCGGCGAACCGTTCGGCGGGGAACTCCGGATAACGGACCATGGAGGCGAGCACGTCGATCGCGGTTTCCAGATGGATTCCGGCGAGCTGGGCGTGGTAGGCGGTGTGGTCGAAGCTGGTGTAGGCGTTGACCGAACCGCCGAGGCGGTCGATGGTGTCCGCCGCCGAGGTGCCGGGATAGTTGCGGCAGCCCTGAAAGAGCATGTGCTCCAGAAAATGCGAAAGACCGGAGCCGAGGTATCTGCCTTCGTGAATGCTGCCGGTTTTGACGAAACACTCCACTTCGACCGAGTGGCCGGGGCGGGGCAGGACGAAAATACGCATCCCGTTTTCACAGGTGTGCGAGACGACATTGCGGTAAAAGTTCATGCGTTCTCCGATGGAATCCGCCGGATAAGGAATGAAATTACGTTTCTCCGGCCGGCGGCATACTCCTTGACTGTCTTTACATTTATAATGTAAAAGCGGTGACGGCCGATTACAATGCAGAGAAGGGGAAATTCCCGTTCTTTTTCCACTTTTTTTGCTGGAAATGGGGTGTTGAAGGTTTGAAAAAAACTCCGTTCCGGTTACATTACCAAAAAGAGGAGTATCCGCATCTTCTGCCGGATTTTTCTCCGGGAAACGACCACTTTTGAGTTGAATTGACGGGCTATGGCACAGAAGAAAAACGTACCGCAGGATCACGAGTTCCCCACCATTACGCTGCAGACCGGCGACGGGCACGGCCGTGAGATTGTCATCAACCGGGAACTGATGATTGTCGGCCGGGAGGACGACAGCGACATCATCATTCCGGAAACCAACGTATCGCGGCATCACGCCGCAATCCGGACGACGCCGGAAGGGGTGTTTGTCGAGGATCTCGGCAGCGCCAACGGAACGTTCGTCAACTCCGCCCCGGTCATACAGGTGCAGATCAAACATCAGGATGTGATTCAGATCGGCAGCTCGATGCTGGTGTTCAACGATCCGAACAATCCGGGAATGACCGCGGCGGTGCGCGGGCAGGAGTCCGGCGAAACCGAATTCACCTTCGACACCATGAAGGATGTGATCGCCCGCCTCCGCGAGAACATCGGCATCGTCTTCAAAGGCAAACCCGACGTCATCCGCGACATGATCGTCTGCCTGATGGCGGACGGGCATCTGTTGCTGGAGGACGCTCCCGGTGTAGGGAAGAGCATTCTCGTGCAGGCGCTCGCCAAGTCGATTCAGGCGACCTACCGCCGGATTCAGTTCACGCCGGATATGCTGCCGAGCGACATTACCGGGGCGAACATTTACGATGAAAAACTCAAGCAGTTCCGGTTTATCCCCGGCCCGATTTTCGGCAACGTCATCCTCGCCGACGAGATCAACCGGACGACGCCGCGGACCCAGTCGAGCCTGCTCGAATGCATGTCCGAATCGGTGGTGACCATCGACGGCAAGGGGCATGTCCTGCCGAAGCCGTTCTTCGTTGTCGCGACCCAGAATCCGGAGGACTATCACGGCACCTACCCATTGCCGGAACCGCAGCTGGACCGGTTTCTGATGCGGCTTTCGATCGGCTATCCGTCGCCCGAGGCGGAGATGGAGATCCTCAATTCCCAGCAGGGGAGCCACCCGCTCTCGCGCATCTCCTACGTCATCCGCGGCTCGGACATCATCCACTGCCACGCCCTGGTGCGCAAGGTGACGGTGGCCGATTCCATCAAGGAGTACATCATCCGCATCGTCGATGCAACCCGTTCGCACCACGCCCTTACCAACGGCTGCAGTCCGCGGGCCGCGCTCGCGTTGATGCGCTGCTGTCAGAGCCTCGCCGCCTATTACGGCAGGAACTACGTCACGCCCCGCGATGTGCGCATGATGGTCAAGGTGGTGCTGGCGCACCGGATGCGTCTTCGTCTGCGCTATCAGGGGGAATTCCACCGGGTGGAAACGGTGCTGGATTCCATCCTTGACGCCATTCCGATGGCCAACGAGGAACCGGGTGCATGATCGCTCTGCCGACCGCCCGGGGATGGCTGATTCTGGCGATGACGTTCGGCGCGGTCAGTGTGGCGCTGGTCAACGTCGGGCTGGCGACTGCGCTGGCGGCTTCGGCATTTGCCGCGTTCTGGCTGGCTTCCTTCGTCATGGCACAGTGTTCCGTCTACGGCATCCGGGTGACGCGGGGAGGGAACGGCGACGGCGTCTGCGGCAGTGAATTGATTTTGCCGCTGACGGTGACCAACCGCACGATTCTGTTTCGCCAGGCAACCGTGCTGACCGAATTGTGCGAATTCGCTCCGGGCGGGGTGCTGCACACGGCGGTGCCGCCGCTTTCGCCCCGGGAGGCGCTTTCGATTGAGCGGGCGGTCAAAGCGGAAAAACGCGGTTGTTTTGACCTGAATGTGGTGCGGCTTTCCGGCGGGGATCCGGCCGGGCTGTTCCGGAGGACCAGAACGTTTCGTCTGCCCGGCGAAGTGGTGATCTACCCTCATGTGGTGCATCTGGAGTCGATTCAGCTCCATCCCGCCGGGGCGCACACGCCCGGCACCGACGGACGGCCGCTGGGGCGTTCGGGGCAGGGGCAGGAGTTTTTCGGACTTCGTCCTTACCGGCCCGGCGATGAGATCCGGTTCATCCACTGGAGAGGGACGGCGGCGAAGCAGCGGCTGATGATCCGCGAATTTGAGGCGAACACCGTCGATCAGGTGGTGATTCTGCTCGACACCTATGCCCCGCTGGTGGGGAATGACCCGCGGGAGAACAATCTGGAGTATCTGGTCAGCATGGCGTCGTCGCTGGCGGCATTTCTCAAGGATGTCTCCTGCCGGGTGCTGTTTCTCGCGGCGGACGGGAGGACGGGGGAGCTGGTGCGGCTCTTCGGGGATTCCGCCGGACTCTATCCCCGGTTGCGGCGGCTTCTGACGGTGATTGAGCCGGGGGAAATTTCGTTCACTTCGCTGTTGCAGGAGACGGCGGAAGAGATTCCTTCCGGCTCGCTGGTCTATGCGCTCTGCCTGAATGAGGATGCGTCGTCGCTGGAGCTTCTGGAACTGCTCTTTGACTGCAACTGCCGGATTCACTGGTTTCTGGCGCCGAAGGAGAATTTCCCGCCGATCCAGGCGGATGAGCCGCGGATTGTTTACGAACGCCGCCGCCGTCGCGAACTGCCGCCCGGTGCGGTCCGTCCGCGGGAACTCTTCTTTTCGACGCGGATGGAGGAGGTGCTGGAAAAATGAGCTGGGTGACCGCACTGTTCCGCCGGATTTTCCCCGTGAAACGGATTGTCGACCACTCCCGGCGCCGGAGCATGCCGGAGCGACTGCCGCTGCACTGGGCCTACGCCTGTCTCACCGTGCTGGCGACGATCGCCGCGCTGTGGCGCTATGGACATCCCGGATTCACCATTCTGGTGCTGGTGCTGACGCCGTTTGCCGCGGCGCTGGCCTACGTGCCCTACCGGATTGTTCCCTCCTGGTGCCGGCTGCTGTTGCAGCTGGCACTGCTGATCGGCGCCGGATTCTGGAGCATGGTCCGGTTGAAGGCGGGGATTCCGGTCGACAAGGCGCTGGTGGAGCTGCTGGCGCTGGCGGTGCTGATGTTTCTGATGGCGCAGCGGGTGCGCGATTACGGCTATGTGTTCGCCATCTCGATTCTGCTGCTGGTGTACGGGGCACTGTTGCCGCGGACGATCTATCTGTGGTGCTTCGGCGTCGGAGTCGGACTGGTGCTGGTCCTGCTTTACAACAACCGTCTGCGCCAGCTGGGGCGGGCTCCTGTGCTGGAGAATCCGCACAGAATTCTCCGCCGGAACTGGCATATCATCGGGGTGCATCTGGGGTTGTCGCTGTTGTTTTTTCTGCTGATTTTCCCCTTGTTCCCGACGATTCCCAGCGACACGAAGGGGATATTCTCCGTCTCGTTCGCCCACGAGAAGGAGTCGCTTCTGCCGCCCGACCTGCGGCACTGGTTCGAGTCGGAAAAGGTGTTGCGCAACGCCTCCGGAGAACGCATTGTGCGAAGCGGGCGGCCCGATTCGCTCGGAATGGACGGCATGCCGATTGCGCTCAAGGGGGAACAGCCGGATCAGGCGGTCGACGGCGCGGGCGGCAGTGCGCCGCCGGGGGAGAATCTGGTGTTCCGGGTGAAATCTCCGCTGAAACTCTACCACCTGGCTCAGCTTTACGACGAGTATGACGGAAACGGCTGGCGGGTGTCGGCGGAACTCAAACGCGGCCGTCTGCGCCGCCGTGGGGATGCACCGGAGCTCTACCGGAATGTGGTGTCGCGCTACACGATTCTGCGCTGGATCAGTCCGAAACTCTACTCACCATACCGCCCGATCAGTTTTGAACAGGCCCCCGGGGCGGAGTACAACAATCTGGCCACGACCTTTTACAACAGCGAACTTACGGCGGAACATTATCCGCGGCTGCCGTTTGTCTACACGGTCACCAGCCGGTTGAGTACCGATTTTCACTGGTTCGCCACGGAAGAGGAGGACGGAAAGCGGAAGGTGGGCGGCCGCCATTGGGAGGAGGTGGTTCCGCCCCGGCACTATCTGCAGCTGCCGGAAGAGAAGATTTCCGCGCGTCTGCGCGAGAAAGTGCGCGAGCTGACCGAAGGAATTTCCAGCCGTTACGGCAAGGCGATGGTGTTGCGCGATTATCTGCGCGACAACTTTACCTATGAACAGTTTTCCAAACCGGTGCCCGAGGGGCGCGAGGGGGCGGACTATTTTGTCTTTGAGTTGAAGGAGGGGCATTGCGAATATTTCGCCTCGACGCTGGCGGTGATGGCGCGGCTGGCCGGCTTGCCGGCGCGGGTGGCAACCGGGTTTTCTCCGGGCGATTACAATACGCTGCTCAATTTGTTCGAGGTGTACGAACGGCACGCGCATGCGTGGACGCAGATTTTCGTGCCGGAGTACGGCTGGCTGACGGTGGACGCCACGCCGCCCGGGGCGGTTCAGTCGCGCACCACCCCGCTGGGAATCGGCCAGTTGCGCGATCCCTTCGGGGACGAGTGGCGGGTGACGCCGCCGGAACTCACTTCGCATACGCTTCAGACGCTTCGCGATCTCTATTTGAAACAGCTCCGTCTGGAGGGCGAGACCAGTCAGGCGGCGGAGATGATGATGCAGGTCGCCAAGATGGAGGAGGAGCTGCGGAACAAGGTACAGGAGACCTATCGGAAGGTGGCGCCGAAAGCGCAGACGGCCAAGAAGATCGGCAGTGTGAAACATCCGCCCGGCTCCTTTTCTGCACGTCTGGCAAATCTGGTGGAGAAGGGGAAACGTGCGTTCCGGAGCCTGACCGAGCAGTTGCGAATTCACCGGTGGGAGGCCGGCTGCATCGCCACGGTGCTGGCCGCATTTTTCCTGCTGACGCGGATGATGGTGCGGCAGTTCCGGCTGAACCGGTTGCGGAGGCGGATGCTGGCGAATCTGACTCAGGCGGCCGGGGCGCTGAAAAGCGGGGAGTTCCGCCGGAGTGTGGATGCCTCCTATCGTGCGGCGCGTTATCTGCTGCTGCTGGCGGGGGTGCCTTCGCGCGGCGGCCGGGAGCTGCTCGACTATGCGGCGGTGCTGGAGAAATTCCAGCCGGGGCTGGAAGAACTGTTGAAGCCGGTATTTCTCGCCTTTTACGAGACGGAATACGGGGAAGGCGAAGCGGTGTCCCGGCGGAGTGCCGTGCTGACGTTGCGCCGGGTCCGTTCGCTTCGCCGCCGCCTGGCGTCGTTCAGCCGGATGATTCGCTGAAATTCCGGACAGCTCTTTCCCGCGTCAGCACACAGACGGTTTTGCCGAACGGTTCGCAGAAGGCGGCATCGGTCAGGCGCGCGGCTCTTTTCCGTAGAAGGTTTCGCACATCCGGCGCCCCGGCGGCGGGAGCGGTTCCTCGCAGAGAAACGCTTCCACCAGCTGGCGGGGATCCGGTTCGCGCCCCTTTTCCAGCCAGTAGATCGCGTGCCCCTCGCGTTCGAGTTTGCGGAAGAAGATATCCTGCCGCTTTGCGAACTGACGGATGCGGCAGAGCAACTGGTTGCGCATCTCCAGAAGCGTGCATTCCCCCTTGAGATAACGGGCTACCTCCCGGTATTCCAGACCGAAAAACTCCAGTTTTTCAAAGGAGATTCCGCGCTCCTCGTGCAGTTTGCGGACCTCGTCGACCAGACCGTCGGAGAGGCGGCTGTCCAGCCGTGCCTCGATTCTGGCGTGCACCTCCGAACGCGGATAGTAGACCCCGATCAGCAGCGGATCCAGCCCGAAGGGCGGGGTGAATGACTCCGCCGCATCCGGATTCTGCCGCACCCGCGGCACCCCGGCACAGCGCGGCGGCAGCGCTCCGCCCGGCAGCCGGTAGCCGTCGAGCAGCGCGGCGAGATAGAGCGCGGTGCCGCCGCAGAGGATCGGCACATGGTTGCGTTCGACGATCTCCCGGATCGCCCGGTAAGCGTCCGGCAGGAAGCGGGCGAGGTTGTACTCCTCCCGCGCCGGGTCGGCGATGTCGATGAGATGGTACGGCACTTCGCCGTATTCGTCGAGATCCTTGCCGGTGCCGATGTCCATGCCGCGGTAGACCTGCCGGGAGTCCACGCTGACGATTTCTCCGTTGAAAATGCGGGCGAGCCAGACCGCAAGAGCGGTTTTCCCTGTCGCGGTCGGCCCGGTGATGACCACTGTTTTGAGGATTTCTGCCATAAAAGTCCCGAAAAATTTGTAAAATACCTGTTTCGCGTACTATATTATGACGCGTTTCATTTAAATTTCAAATTTTTAATCTGGTTCAGCGATGGAAAAACAGCAAACTTTGGTAAGATCGTCGTCCGTTTCCGGAATCGCGCTCCATACCGGCGCCCGGGCAACGGTGCGGATTCAGCCCGCGCCGGAGAACACCGGCATCATCTTCCGCCGGGTGGATCTGCCCGGCAAACCGGAGGTGCGCCCGCTGGCATGCAACGTGGTGGATGTCCGCCGCGGCACCACCATCGCCGACGGCAAGGCGATCGTCTTCACCGTCGAACACATCATGTCGGCGCTCAATGCGTGGCACATCGACAACTGCATCGTCGAGATGGACGGCATGGAGCCGCCGATCGTCGACGGCAGTTCACTGCCCTACTTTGACATGATTCGCGAGGCCGGCGTCGTGGAACAGGAGGAGCCCGCGCTCACCTTCACCCCCTCGCAGCCGGTCTACGTCGAGGGCGGCTACACCCGGCTGGTGATGATTCCGGGGGAGGGGCCGCTGCGCATCTCCTGCCTCGCCTCTTTCAAGGGGTGCCCGATTGACCCGCAGTTCCACGAATTCACACTCGACACGGAGGCCTACCGTACAGAGATCGCTCCGGCGCGCACCTTCGTCGATTACGGGGACCTCAAGCAGCTGCTGGCGATGGGGCTGGTCAAGGGCGGCAGTCTCGATGCCGCGGCGATCATCCACGACGGAGCGATCATCTGCAAGGAGGCGCTCCGCTTTCAAAATGAAATTGTCCGGCACAAGATTCTCGACCTGATCGGCGACATCTATCTCACCGGACGCCGGATTACCGGTTCGATCATTGCGATCAAGCCGGGCCACCCCAAGAATGTTGAGCTGGCCGGGGCGTTGCTTAAGGAAATTGCGGCTTCCAGTCCGCAGATGAAAAACAGGGAGACGAAATAATGGGAGAAGTCCTTGGAGTCAGGCAGATCAAGGCGATTCTGCCGCAGCGGTACCCGATGCTGATGCTCGACCGGGTTGAAGTGCTGTCAGAAACCACCGCCTGGGCGGTGAAAAACGTTTCGATGAACGAACTTTATTTCCAGGGGCATTTCCCGAATCACCCGATTATGCCCGGCGTGCTTCAGGTCGAAGCGATGAAGCAGCTCGGGGAACTCCTCGTCCGGTCGAAACTCGACCCGGAGGGGACGCAGGACGTCTACATGCGCGTGCTGGAAAAGGTCAAATTCCGCCGGCCGAACAATCCGGGGGACCGGCTGAAGATCGAAGCGGAAGTGACCGAGTTCCGCGACGCCGAGGCGGTTGTGAAGGCGAAGACCTTCAACAACGGCGGCCAGACCTGCGAAGCGATCATCACGCTGGCGGTCCGTCCGCGGGAGGGCGCGCGGGAGATGCCGCTGCTTTTCAACGAAAACGACAAGCATTCTGAAACGCCGATGGATGTGCTCCGCATCATGTCGCTGGTGCCGCATCGCTATCCTTTCCTGCTGATCGACAACATCTCCATGATCGACGGCGAGCATATCCGGGCGGTGAAGAACATCACGGTCAACGAGGAGATCTTCGCTCATTGTCCGGACGATTACGCGGTGATGCCGGAGTCGCTGCTCTGTGAAATCTCCGCCCAATCCGGTTGCGCCTGCGTGCTCTCCCGCCCGGAAAATGCCGGGAAGATCGGGTATTTCATGTCGATCGACCGGGCGGAATCCTTTGCTCCGATTCTGCCGGGGGATCAGCTGGTGATCGACATTGACCTGCCGCCGGGCAAGTCGAAGTTCGGCAAGGGGTCCGGTACGATCACCGTGGGGGGCCGGGTGGTGTTCTCCATCACCCTCATGTTTGCGATTGTGGATGCCTGAGATCCACACGGTTGCTGTGGCGGTGCGGTGCCGAAGAGGTACTGCACCGCGTTTCCGGCTGTTTTGAAAGGGCGTTCATGGTGAAAAAACACCGTGTGGTGACCGCGGCGGAAGCCGTACAGTTTGTCGGCAGCGGCGATTCGGTCTATTTAAGCAGTGCGGGGTCGGTCCCCAAGGTGCTGGTGGATGCGTTGTGCGCCCGCGCTCGTTCCGGCGGACTTGCGGATGTGAAGTTGCGCCATATCCACACGGCGGAGACGGCAAACTATGCCGCGGCCGAATATGCCGGAATCTTCGCTTCGGAATCTTTCTTCGTCGGCGGCAATGTCCGGCGGGAGGTGCAGGCGGGCAACGCCGATTACATTCCGGTGGCGCTGCATGAGACGCAGAAGCTTTTCCGCTCCGGCTGTCTCGCCTGTGACGTGGCGATGGTGCAGGTCTCGCGCCCGGACCGGCACGGGTTTGTTTCGCTCGGAACCTCGGTGGATATCGGTCCTGCCGCGATCCAGTGTGCCCGCACGGTGATCGCGGTGATGAATCGTTACGTCCCCTTCAGTTACGGTGACGGTGTGATTCCGCTCGATGCGATCGACTATATTGTTGAACATGACAGCCCGATTGAGACGATGGCATTCCCGCCGCCGGACGAGGCGGAGCGGTTGATCGGGCGCCATTGTTCGGAACTGATCGACGACGGCTCCTGTCTCCAGCTCGGCATCGGGGAGATTCCCAACGCGGTGCTGTCGCAACTTACCGACCGCCGGGACCTTGGTGTTCACACCGAGATGTTTGCGGACGGGCTGCTGCCGCTGGTGGAGTCGGGCGTGATCAACGGTGCGCGCAAGAAGATCGACCGCGGCAAAATCGTCGCTTCGTTTCTGATGGGTTCGCAGAACGTCTACAACTTTGTGCACCGCAACCCGCAGGTGAGGATGCGCGAGGTGGCTTACACCAATGACCCCTTCATCATTGCGCGCAATCCCAAGATGGTGGCGATCAACTCTGCGATTCAGATCGATCTTACCGGGCAGGTGTGCGCCGATTCGATCGGCACGAAGATGTATTCCGGGGTGGGCGGTCAGCTGGACTTCATCTACGGCGCCTCCCGTTCGCCCGGGGGCAAGCCGGTGATCGCGATGCCGTCGATCACCCGGAAGGGGATCAGCAAGATCGTTCCGGTGCTGACGCCGGGCGCGGGGGTGGTGACGCCGCGCAGTCTGGTGCACTATGTCGTCACCGAATACGGCGTGGTGAATCTCTACGGCAAGTCGCTGCAACAGCGGGCGAAAGCGCTGATCGGCATCGCACATCCGGACTTCCGCGAGGAGCTGGAAAAAGCGGCGTTCGAACGGTTCGGCCCCCGTTTCCTCGGCCGCTGAGGCGAAGCGGCGATTGAGCGCAAATCCGATCCTCCGAAAAAAGGAAAGAGCCCGAACGGAATTTCGTTCCGGGCTCTCTGTTTTCCTCCGGTGGATTCTTCAGCGGGCGGAAAGTGTTATATTGCGGAAGTAGACGCTTCCTGCCGGTTTCTCTCCGGATTCCGGTGAGAACTGACAGGCCACTTGAAGGTGGACATTCTCCGTTCCCTGCGGCATTTTTTCCGCGGGGAGCACGAACTGGAACGTTCTGGTGCTCCCCGGCTTCCCTGCCGGAATCTGGAAGAAGTGCGCGGTCTTCCCGGTCCAGAAGAAGGTGACGACACGGTTGTTGGCGAAATTTTTCCCAAAGGTGATCTCACCACGCAGGACCAGGGCGTTGAACTTCTCCGGCAACAGGATGCGCGGCGAACCTCGTCCGGCGTAGTCGCGTTCCACCGCGGTGACTTCGAGGGCGCGTGCCGGAATCCCTTCCGCCGGATAGTCCCCGGTCAGCCCGCCGGAAGTCGGGAGCGGCGTTTTCGCCCAGGTGTTGAAGTACCACCGCCCCGCCGTCTTCGCCCCCGGGACCGCTTCGCCGGAGAAGTCGGACTGGTAGAGCGGCTGCTCCTTCACAACTGGTTTCGTCGCCGGTTTTACGATGTTCTTCGCCGGTGCGGCGGGGGTGAACTCTTCCGGTTCGATCCCCGGCGCGGGGGGCACGGTTTTCGGGGCGGGCGGAATCGGCATGAGCTGAAGCCGGTCGGGCTGGATTTCGCTGTATTCAAGCTCCACCTCGACGGAGTTTCCGGCGGGAAGCTGAACGCGCAGCGCCCAATTTTCCGGCTGATAGCTCCAGTTTTCCTGCGGCAGCGGTTTTCCATTGACCCGAATCGCGGCGGGTTCCGTGGCGGAGGAGGCGGTGAAGGCGCAGTTCTCCGGCACGTTCCGGAAGCGGAGTTCCGCGAGCTTCTTCGACGGCGTGAAGCGGAACTCCGGCGCCGCCAGCGGATACCACTCGTGCAGTACCAGCGGGCAGCCGCCGGTCAGCGCGAAGGGGAGGATCTCCCGCAACGCGCCGTCACGCAGATAGAAGATGGAGCCATCCACCCAGCGGTGAAGCATCTCCACCGCCTCGCTCTGCGGAGTTCCGTTCAGCATCAGGAACATCAGCCGGGAGTAGAGGTGCCCCATCATGTCGCTTCTGCCCCGGTCGCGGTTGGGCCAGTAGAGCGCGCGCTCTTTCTCATAGTAGCGCAGATCGTTCCAGACGTACTTCGCGTAGGGGTAGTAGACGTCGAACCAGTCCTGATTGGCGTAGCAGAAGAGGGAGTCGAGCGAGCCGTCGTACTCGTTGCGCGGCGTCTTGCCGATCATCGGGCTGTTGGCGTAGGAGCGCGGGGTGATGAATTCACGGAACCCGACGTTGATGCTGTCCGGCCCGAGCGTACCGCTCTCGCGGCCGTAGTCGCGGAAGGCGGGGCGACCGATCTGCGAGAGCTGGGATTTGGCAAGGTGGTAGGCGGCGCGGGCGCGTTCGGCGTCGCTGCCGAGGTTCTGCGCCATGCGGTAGAGCGCGGCGATGCCGCCGAACACCGACTGGCCGCAATCCACCACCGGGCCGTTGTCGCCGCTGTCGTTGCTGCCGGCCTCCATCCACGCCCAGTCGTGGACGCTGGTGAGGTAGCCCTGCATCTTGTCGACGGTGACGGTTCTGCCGTCGCGGATCGCGTCGGGCGGAGCGAGCGGAGCGGGATCGCGCCAGATGGCTTTGAGTGCATCGTATTCTCCGCCGAAGGAACTCACCAGGTCGAGCATCAGAAGGTGGTTCCCGACGCCGTAGCCGCGGTCGCCGAAGACGCCGACGTCGCCGGGATCCTGCGTCGAGATGGAGAAGGAGTAGAAGTACTTCGCTCCGGAATAGGGTTCGCAGAGCGAGCGCCAGAAGCGGTAGTCGCGATAACTCGAAAGGAACGGAATCCGGGAGCGGTAGAGGCCGCGCAGGTAGTCGCGGAACTCCTCCGGCAGCCACGACCACGCTTTGGGCGGTCGGTCGATGGCCGGGCAGAGGGAGTGCCAGCTGCGGGCGATGTTTTCGCAGAAGAGGCGGAAACGGATTCCGTCGATCTGACTGATCGATTTTTCCACCAGATCGCGCACATCGGCCGGATTCGCCTCCGGATTCTGCGGGAAGGCGGTGCGCGGCGCCTCGGTGACCGGCAGAGTGTAGCGCAACTGCGGAGCGAAGACGCCGTGCAGCGGACCGTAGATGGTCGGATATCCGAGGTCGACGGTCTGCTCCGGGAGTTCCGCATCGAAGCCGCGGCCGGCCATCAGCGTGAGAACTGGCGGGAGCGGAATAAATTCGAGCGGCGCAAGCTTCCAGTCGTTGTCGGAGAATTTCCGGAAGGCGGCGACGTTGACGATTTCGACCCGTCCGTTCCCGGCGGGGCGGAAGTATTCCCGAAGTTCGACCGGCCAGGCGAGGGCGGTCTGCGCATGCACGTCGCAGCGGCCTGCCGCCGACGGAGGCAGGTAGCCACGCCAGTTTCCGGCGGGCTGAATGCGGGCGCCGAAGGGGGTGTTGAGCCAGACGGCACCGTTGCGGGCGAACTGAACGACGGTCCTGCCGTTTTTGCGCTCGATCTTCTCCGGACGGCGCTGGAAGATCACCTGGAGCGGAATGCTGCCGCGATGGTGGGCAAGATCGATTTCCCGGTTGTCGCCGCTCCAGAAGAGCACCCAGTTGCGGCCGAGTTCGCCGTCGCGTTTCCGGTCGTAGATGACACCGTCGCTCAACGGCTGTGAAACGACTTCCCCTTTGGCATTCCGATAGCCGAAGTGGGTGAAGGCGGAGGTGACCGGGTCGCTCAGTTCCAGCGAGTGGAAGCCGCTCTCCAGCAGCAGTGCCGGGGTGAGCAGATTCATATCCGCCGTGAAGCCGCCGGCGTAGGAGAAACGTTTGCGGATCCAGTTCGCTTCATGCACCTTGACCGATTGCGGGGTGCGGCCGGAGTAGAAGGAGCTGGGATCGTAGCCGAACTCCACCTCTCTGCTTTCGCCCGAGACGGGCAGAGCGGCGAGTTCGGCACTCTTTGCCGCATCACGGCTGCCGAAGAAGCGGAAGAGCATCCGCCACGGGGTATTGCCGTCTTCCCCGGTGACATACTGCCGGAGCAGTGCACCGTTGGCGAGCACCTGATTGGCCAGCAACCCGTCGCCGGAAGAGTAGGCGGCCACCTTATCGCCGGTCACCCAGCCGAAACGGCCGAAATTGCGTCCGAGCGTGACCCCTTCACGGTAGCCGTTGCACTGCTTGTACGCGGCGTCAATCAACTGCTGTGCTTCTGCGGCGAGTTTTTCGACGGCGGAAGCATTTTCCGAGGAGACTGCCGCAAGCATCCGGGCATCCAGCGCATCCAGTTTTTTGAGCGTTGCGGCGATATCGTTGTTCCGGTTTTCTTCCAGAGAGGAAAGGCCGGCCAGCTCTTTGCGCAGCTCCCGCAGCCGGAGCAGCCGCCTGCCGTTGTAGACGCCGAGATAGAAGCGGTCGAGTGCCGGATCGAGCTTTTTCGCATCGCGGTTGGTCAACCCGGCCGGGAGATCCCGCCGCATGGCCAGCAGGGCTTTTTCCAGGTTGGGGATTTCGATCTTCCAGCGGCGCAGATTGTTGAGGTCGTCGAAAATCCGGTCGAGATTCCAGCGGATGCGGTCGGCGCCGTAGAGGTGCAATGCCGCCTCCTTCGCTTTGAGCGCCTCCGCTTCTGGCGGAGCGAGGCGGAAGTTCCAGCCGCCGCTGCCGCTGCCGAGCTCCACGGTAATCCGATTTTTCCCGGCGTTGAGCGGCAGTTCGAGCACATGGTCGTTCATACCGTTCCCATTTCTGGAGAAGTTGGCGACGCTGTTGCCGTTGACCAGCAGTTTCCAGTACCAGTCGCCGCGAGCCTGTGCGGCGTATTTTCCGGTCGCGGGAACTTCCAGTTCGCATTCGAGCCGGGCCAGACGTTTGTGCTGATGGCCGCCGGCGAGGGCGGAAACGTTGACTTTTCCCTGTGCATCCGGTTTCGCCTGCCGGACGGCGCCTTTTGCGTTCTTCTCGGGATCGAGAAGAACGTTCCAGCTCGTCGGCATCGGGATCGGCGACAGCTTTGCCGGAGCGGTGAAGCTGTCGAGATTGTCGGCCCGGAATCTCTTCAGCGCCCCTTCCATGCGCTGATTGGTGAATCCGGGATGCGCATGGGGGAAGAGTTTGGCAAATTCAGGATCGCGCAGCTCTCCGCGGTAGATCACCCTGCCTGCGGCATCTTTGATGACGCCGGTTGCGGTACTGTCGGCGAGCGTGAGCGAAAAACGGTATTCCCCCTCCGGCTTCCACGGGGCGGATTCATACACCTTCTTCTGCGGGGAAAGTCTGGGATTCCCGGTATAGCCGAAGAAGACCGACGGTTTGCCCGCAGCATCGAGGTCGAGCGTCAGCAGGATGGTCGGTATGGTCATGGCGTCGCGCCGGCCGCGGGCAAACTGACGGTCGAGGATCACCACGCCGATTCGGCGGACGAGTTTCTCCTCCGGATTGATGAAGCTGAATCCTTTGCGGCCGAGTTCGAACTCCGCCTCGATGGCGAGTTGCGGTCCGGCGGGATAGTCCCGCAGCTGCCCCATGGTGAGGGCCGGGTGAACGTCCGGTTGCTCCTGTTGCAGAATGCCGGTGCCGTTGAACCGGTAGCCGCCGTCGCGCACCTCACCGCCGACGCCGCGGAACTCCCAGTTCCGGTGTGCCGGATCGAAGTCCGGATACTGTTTGAAATCCTCCTCGATCACCATCGCGGCGAGTGTACCTGCTGCGAACAGTGCGAGCAGAGAAACGATTTTTTTTCGTGTTGACATGGTGAGCCTTTCACTTCATACTATACAGTTTTTCGTTGTTACAAACGGCAGCAGTTTCCAGAGAAAACTTACCACGGGTAGGGGAAGCCGTAGAAGTAGTCCCATACCTTCTTGTGGATCGTGGAACCGTTCGCGAGGAACGGCGCGTAATTGTAGGGATTCTTCTGATCGATCAGCCGTATGGGCGATACGTGAAAATCGAGATGCAACATATTCACTTTGCCGCTGTGACGTGCGGCCGGTTGTCCCCATCCCTTATCGTTCAAGGCGGAAGTACTTACTTTCACGCGCCAGAAGCCTACGGTGCCGTCGGTTGTGTTGCGGTAGCAATCCATGAGGAGAAAGCGTTTGGACGGTTCCTTGTCACTGGAAATTTTCCGTGTTTCGTGATCTTTGGCACTGAAAGAAGTTTTCAGAATGTGCAGATTCACGCCGTAATCAATGAAGATCTGGGTGTTGGTTGCTTCATGTGTCTGCATGGAGGGACAGTCGAATATCGCCCGGGGAACGCCGCCGGATTCATATTTATATGTCTGGGAATTGAATTTGAGCAGCAGGTACTGCCAGTATGGCGTGGCGCCCTCCACGCCGCTGGCGGGAGGCATGAAATCGTTGTAATTGGCGGTGTAAACCGCGTAGGCGGTGCCGATCTGCTTGAGGTTGCTGACGCATTTTGCCGACTTCGCCGTCTCCCGCGCCTTGTTCAGCGCCGGCAGCAGCATGGCCGCGAGGATGGCAATGATCGCAATTACAATTAACAATTCGATTAGAGTAAATAGTGGTTTTCTGACAAACGACATTTCAAACCTCCCTTGTTACTCCAGATTGACTGGAATGTTCTTATGTTTGAGAATCCGATGTTCCACACGGCGATCTCCGGAGAGCAGGCGGAAGACAATCTCCGCTGTCGCCCGGCCCAGTTCCGCATAGGGCACTTCGTGACACCAGCCGGCAAAGCCCGGGATTTGGGCCGCCGCGATGTTGGCGAGAACCCGGCACTCCTGCTTGAGGTCGATTCCGGCTTTCTGCAACAGTTCGACGACCTCTTTCCGCCGGTTGGAGTGCAGCAGGAGGGCGTCCGGGCGGTGCCCGGAGCGGAGTGCTTCCGCGAACTCTTCCAGCTGTCGGCTGTCGGGGGGAAAAATAAACCGCTCGTCCAGTTCGATTCCGGCCTCGGCGTAAGCCCGGCGGAACCCCGGGATATAGTATTCCGCGCCGCTCATGTTGATGGCCCAGAACTTCTTTCTGCCTTCGGCGAGGAAGCGTTTCCCGTTCTGGTAACTCTCTTCTTCATAATCGAGCGCGACGGAGTTGATGTCCTTCACGGTCCGGCCGAGAATGACGGTGGGGAGACACTGGCTCACTTCCTGAAGCAGAAGAAACTGATCTTCCGGCGGCGTGATCCAGACAAGGGCGGCGAGGTAGTTCTGCTCCAGCTCCTTCTTCATGGTTTCGAGACTCCCGGAGAGGGTCACAGGCCGGACCTGGCAGCTGTCGCCGAAGGTCAGGTTGCTGCCCGCAGCGGCCATAAGCCCCCACTGATGACTGCCGTAGCTGAGATTGTTGCCGAGGTTGGTGAGCAGGCCGATCAGCGAATAGACGGCGCCGTTGCTGCTGAGCCCTTGACTGTAGCGGGGGGCGAGAAAGGTCCCGATGCCCGGGCGGCCGATCAGGATGCCCTCTTCCATCAGCGCCTTGTAGGCGAGCGTCACCGTGCTGCGGGCGATGCCGAAATGCTTCGCCAGCTCCCACGATGACGGAACTTTCACCGATTCGCCCGGATGACGCAGGACAAGGTTGAAGATGTAATGGCGGATCTTCAACCCTTCCCGCAGAGGAATTCTCGGTTCCGGACTCATGCTGTTTTCCTCTTGTATTGTTTTTGAAATCGGACAGTTATCGGACAACC
Organism: Victivallis sp.; assembly: GCF_048170485.1. Lineage (NCBI taxonomy): Bacteria > Pseudomonadati > Lentisphaerota > Lentisphaeria > Victivallales > Victivallaceae > Victivallis > Victivallis sp. The sequence goes on from NZ_DBEXAY010000094.1 coordinate 21,051, forward strand.
TGTTTTAATTATACCAGAACTTCAGAAAAAAGTCAATACCAGGAAAGAAAAAAACATAAACTTTGAAGTGTTCAAGGGGCGGTGCAATACTTTTTCCCAGGCCGGGGATGGTATTTCAGAGAGAAGGATCCAGGAGGATGAGACGGGAAAATCATTTGAAAAATACTATTCTTATACTATATTAACCTTGATCTTCGGGGCGGGGTGGAACTCCCTACCGGCGGTTAGAGTCCGCGAACTCGGGAACGTTATTTTCCGGGCCGATCCGGTGAAATTCCGGAGCCGACAGTCAGAGTCTGGATGAAAGAAGATGGAAATTGCAGCGGCAGCCGGAGGAGTCCCGGCGCTGGTTGATGTTCCACACACAGCCCCGGGAGCGGAATCGGCTTCCGGGGTTTTCTGTTGCGGAATGATTCCAGTGCGGGGGAAGAGACGGTTGTCTGCAGCACAAAGAGGAGGTGAAAGATGTTTGATCCGATCGAAGAAGTGATTGCGGCAGTTGGTCGCGGAGAGCTGGTAGTGCTGGCCGACGACGAGAACCGGGAGAATGAAGGGGATTTGATTTGCGCGGGCAGTCTTGCCGATGCGAAGACGATCAACTTCATGGTGACCTGGGGCAGGGGGATACTTTGTGCTCCGATGTCTCTGGCGTATGCGGCCCGGCTCGGCTTGAAGGAACAGGAGGGGCATCACGATCCGCGTCACACGGCGTTCACCCAGAGCGTGGATGTCATGGAGGGGACGACGACGGGAGTGTCCGCATATGATCGTGCGCTGACGATTCAGGCGCTGGCGGATGATTCGAGCATTCTGGATGATTTTTATTCCCCGGGGCATGTATTTCCATTGATTGCCCGGCCGGGAGGGGTGCTGGAGCGTCCGGGGCACACGGAAGCGACGGTGGATCTGGTTCGGCTGGCCGGACTGCCGCCGGTGGGGGTGCTGTGTGAAATTCTCAATGAGGATGGAACGATGGCGCGTGTGCCGCAACTGGAGGCGTTCGCCTGGCGTTTTGGTCTGAAAATGGGCAGTGTGGCGGATTTGATTGAATATCGGAAATGCCGGAAATGCTGATTTCGGGGGATTGCTGCAGAAAAAAGTCAAAAAAAGTTGTTTTTTTCTCTGCAATCGACTTGCCTTTTTGAGGAGGACGGCTATATTAAGAAATGTTGAAACGCTCCGGCATAGCTCAGCGGTA
>NZ_DBEXAY010000095.1:0-5904 GCF_048170485.1 Victivallis sp.
GTATTTTCCGGTCTGCGGCCCTTGTCAGTCCGGGAGTTTTACGGTATAATTATTGCCGTGATGCACGGATGTTCCGCGAGGAAGAAACGGTTTCGGAATCAGGAAATCCGAAAACGTTCTTGGAGGATTCTAATGAGGAATATGAGAAATTTCGCTGGAAATTGGATGCTGTTCGTCAACGGCAGGGAGTGGAGCCGCTCCCCTGACGAAATGTGGAGGGAAACGGCGCGGGAGTGGAAGATCGACGGCCCGTACACTTCAATGGTCATCAATACGAACCGTTTCGATGGAGAATAAAACAACGGAAGGGACTTTCCATGAAAAAATTTACTCTTATCGAACTCCTCATTGTAATCGCGATCATCGCAATCCTGGCAAGCCTGCTTCTGCCTGCTCTGAATAAGGCGAGAGAAAGGGGCAAGGCGATAAATTGTGTCTCAAGAATCCGGCAATGCGGGATAGCCGCCATCACTTACAGTGACAGCTTTGATGGTTATCTCTGTCCGACCGGCTGGGAAGGGTTGGACCTGGCTCCGACACCATGGAGCACAACATTGCTCAACCTGAAATTTCTTGATCCGAGAGGCATTCGGGAGTGTCCGTCCATGGTGCCGTCTCCCACCGGCTCCAGCCCGTCCAGAACTTATGGCATGGTTGCCTATTACAAAGCGGATTCCACTTTTTGGGACCAGACCTATTTCCCGTTCCTGAATATGAAACGGATCTCTAAATTTTACACATGGACTCCAGCTGTTAAAAAGCCGTCCGATGTTATTTATCTGGCCGATTCCGCAGACTTCGATGCCGATGGAAACGCCTGGAGGCAGAGCTGGATGTTTTTCTTTTTCCCCAACAAGTCGACCTCCAATTACAAGATTCACATGAGACACAGCCGGAAAGCAAATGTGTTCATGCTGGACGGTCACGTCGGATCGTATGGGAGTTCAACGCTGATAAACCGATACAAATTCATGAATAAAATCAATGACAATTCCGGCGAATTGTTTTATTAACTTTAACAGGAGGAAAAAGTTCCATGAATCAACGGAGAATTGTATTTTGTGCAGCTGTTCTGGGGCTGCTGTGCAGTGTCGTCTCGGCGGCTCCCCAGGATGGATGGCGGCTTGATAAAAACGCAAGATGGGAAATGGAAAACGGGAAGAAAATCCTCACGGTTTCCGCTCCTGAAACCGTCTCGCAGTCGTTTCAGATTCAGAATATTGACATGACTCCTTTCATCGGGAAGGACATCCTTTTGAAAGTGGATGTCCGGGCAGACAATGTAAAGATGCCCGGAAACACGATGTACCATGGTGTCAAATTCATGCTGGTTCTCCGGCAGAACGGAAAGAAACAGTATTTTGAAACGCGGATGTCCGGTTTACGTTACGGAACCTATGACTGGACAACCACTCAGATCATGCTTTCCGTACCGGAAAACATTGCCAAAAAAGCAGAACTTGTTGTCGGCCTCCAAAAAACGTCCGGCACGGCGGCATTTCGCAACTTCTCCATTCAGGAAATTAAACACTACTCTCCGGAACTTCCGGAAAATTTCCGATGCGAATACACTGAATCCGCAAAAAGACTTTCGACTTTGCGCGGTGTGATGAGCCCGCAGCCGTTGAAACTGAAAAAGGAAGATATCACGGAACTTGGCCGATGGAAGGCCAATGTCATGCGATACCAACTGAATGTTCCACGGAGTCTGGCCGGCGATCCGGCAAAATACCGGAACTGGCTGGAACGCTGCCTGAAGAATCTGGACAATCTGCTTCCCGAGTTCAAAAAGCAAAACATTTACGTGATTCTTGATATGCACACTCCGCCGGGCGGGCGGTACGGCAAGATGCAGCTGCTGGGAACCGCCTCCGATGGAAAACGGGCGCAGGCGACCCCGCAAAGCGCATTCCGGATGTTTTTTGAAGATACGTATAAAGATCTGTATCTCTCCTGTTGGAAAGAGATTGCGGAACGCTACAAGGATCAGGATATCATTGTCGCATACGATCTGGTCAATGAGCCGGATCAGAGCATGAGCATGCCCAAATACGACTATCTCTGGCTTCAGGAGCAGGCGGCGAAAGCCATCCGGAAGATCGATCCGGAAAAACTGCTGATCGTAACCTGCGATGAATGGGCGAAATCGAGAACTTTTCCCAAGCTGCGGCCGCTCCCGTTGAAGAATGTTCTCTACACGTTCCATTTCTATTCGCCCGGAGAATATACCCATCAGGGAATCGCCGACCAGTTCGCGCAGGCAAAGCAGGGGAAGATCAAAGGCTATCCGGGGAAGTATGACGGTTACTGGTTTGACCGGGAACAGATGCGCGTTTCAATGAAACCGGTGCGGGATTTTCAACTGAAATATGGAGCGAAAATCTATGTCGGGGAATTCTCCGTCATACGCTTTGCCGAAGGAGGGGCGCAATATCTGGAGGATGCCATCTCTCTGTTTGAAGAGTATGGCTGGAACTGGACGTATCACGCTTTCCGGGAATGGAATTACTGGAGTGTCGAGCACAGCGATGACATCAATGACATCGCGCCAACGAAACAGGATACGGATCGGAAAAAAGTCCTCCTGCGCTATTTTCAGAAAAATAAATTCGGTTCAGGCAATTGAGTGGAAGTGATATGAATGGAAGCATATTTCTCTGTGACGACGAGTATTGGCGAAAGCAGAAACTTACCCTGCCGGAGGATGTACGTCTTGGCCTGAGTCGTCGGGCGGATGCGATTCAGGCTGAACCGGAATTAAGTGTCACCCGGCGGACGGTGCCCACGCACACGGGAAACATTCATGACTACATCAGCCTCTCAAAATACAACTGGCCGAATCCGGATACGCCTGATGGTCTTCCCTGGATTTACCGGGACGGAATTGTCAATCCGGAGTATGAAAAATATGACCTGTTTCCGTTGATACGGATGTGCCGCAACGTCGGAATTCTGACTGCGGTCAGTCGCCTTTCCGATCGCATGGAGTGTGCGGAAAAAGCCGGCAGATTTTTAAAATGCTGGTTTCTAGACCCGGAAACGGCAATGACTCCTCATCTCAAATTTGCGCAATTCACCCCCGGTAGTTGTTCCGGGCATCCAGCCGGACTCATCGATGGACATTTTTTCTGTGAACTGCTGGAAGCTGTGGCATCTCTGCCGTTCACAAAAGAGTGGACTCCGGAAAATCTGGCGCAGCTGCACCGCTGGTTTACGGATTACTTCTTCTGGCTGATCGGAGATCCGTTTCCGCGAAAGGAAGAGGCTCTCCGGAACAATCATGGGACATGGTATGATGTTCAGTTCGTTGTAACTGCGGTTTTTCTGAATCATTCGGAAATCGCCCGGCGCCAGCTTCTGGAAAAGTCTATCCCGCGTTTATCCGTGCAGTTGATGCATCCGGGATTCCAGCCGTTCGAACTTGGCCGTACCTTGTCTCTCACCTACAGTGTTTTCAATCTGGAGGGGTGGAGTCGGCTTGCCGCGTATGCGAAGCGGCTGGGCATCGAACTCTGGAATCATCCAGGCTGTGATGGAACCACATTGAAAATGGGATTTCAATTGCTGATTCCGTTTCTGTGCGGAAAGCAAAGATGGGAACATCCTCAAATCGGCCCCCTGCCGAATTCACGCAGACTCTTTGCTCTGGTGAATGATTTTCTCGAACCGCTGGAAGAGTTCACTCCCGGAGAAGAACTGGCCTGCATTCCTCCGGAAAGCTGAATTCATTCAGAGAGGTCATTCCCAACGTTTTTAATTAGTGGCGGAGAGTCCGGGAATTCCGTTTCCGGCTGTTGCAATTCCCCTCCGGCGGAGTATATTAATGCCGGATTGAATGGATAACTGCCGGAGGAAAATCGAATGCGAGCCGGAGAATCGGTGGTCTGCCCTCATTGCGGGGAACGGACCGTGGTGAAGACGAAGACCGTCACCGACGGGTGGCGCGTCTCCGGAACCCGTTTTGTCTGTGTTCTCTGCGGCGGCGAACTCGGTTCTCCGGAAAAGGCGCAGGAGAAAGCCGATTCGTCGGCGAAACGCGCCGCGGACCGCTTCGCCTCGCTGCTCGGCGACGGCGCCGAAGCCGCGCCGAAGGCGGACCTTTCCCCGGATGAAAACTACGGCCGCTTCTGCCGGAACTGCGTGCACTTCATCGAACACCCGTTCCGGCCGCTCTGCGGCAGAGACGGCCGGGCCGCCGATCCGATGGGGGAGTGCGGCGAATTTGTAAAAAAAAGGTGAATCTTCCATGCCGGACTCCTGCTTCAAAAACAAGTCGGAACGGGCCGCCGCATTCGAGGCGGCCGATCTTTATGTGGTCATTTCGTCGGAATTCACCCTCGGACGGCCGGTGATGGAGATCTTCGAAGCGGCCGCCTCCGCCGGAGTGACGCTGATCCAGCTCCGCGAGAAGGAGAAGGGCAAGAAGTTCCTGTACGATCTCGCGGTGGCCTGCCGCCCGGTGGCCAACCGGTACGGAATTCTGCTGATGATCGACGACCATGTTGATGTGGCGCTCGCCGCCGGAGCCGATGGAGTCCATCTCGGGCAGGAGGATCTGCCGATCGAGGCCGCGCGCGCGATTGCGCCCGAACTCTGGCTCGGGAACTCCACCCACAATCTGGAGGAGGCGCTCGCCGCGCGGCGCGCCGGAGCCGATTACATCAACATCGGGCCGATCTACCCCACCCGGACCAAGAGCGTCTCCTGCGGCGCGCTCGGTGTGGATGCAATCCGCCGCATCGCCCCGCAGGTGCAGCTGCCGTTTTCGGTGATGGGCGGCATCAAGGCTGCGCAGATTCCCGAACTTCTCGCCGCAGGAGCCCGCCACATCGCTATGGTGACCGAGGTGACGCAGGCGCCGGACGTCGCGGCCAAAGTGCGCGAACTGCGCGCCCTCTTCCGAAGCTGACCGCGGATGAGACACCGGCCCGTTCAGGCGGAATGGGCCGGAGGACTACTCTCTTTCAACGGCGGCAGTCTGCTTATTCTGACGACGGCGCCAGACCCCCGGCGGACAGCCGCGTTCCTTGCGGAATTCCCGGATGAAGTATTGAGGGGCGCTGTAGCCGGTTCTCTGCGATATCTCTTTGATCGACAACGAACTGTTCAGAAGAAGCCGTTCGGCCTGCCGCTGCCGCAGCCGGGTCAGATAATGTTTCGGAGAGAGGCCGAAGTGCTCCCGGAACTGCGAGCTCAGACGGGATTCCGAAACGTTCAGCTCCTCCGCCACCTGACGAATGCGGATGGGGGTGGCAAAGTTGAACTCAAGGATGCGGACCGCTTCCGCCAGCAGCGGCGAGATTCCCGCCGGAACGCAGGAGGCCAGCTCCATCAGGAACTGCAGTGACATTGCGGCGAGCCGCGGTACGGCCGCGCTGCGTTTTTCGTGCAGTTCATGGCATATCTCCTGCACCAGCGAAACAAACCGCTCCGGATTCCGGACAAAAAAGTGATGATGCTCCCGGAAGAGGGAGGTCAGCAGCGGCGTCAGCAGATTGCCGCAGAAGCCGATGCTCCACTTGTTGCAGTAGCCGTTTTCGTCGATTGCGAGGCGATTGTACTCTCCGAGCGGCAAGAGATAGATCTCCCCGGGGCGGATGGTGAAGGTCCGGTCCTGGTGGGTCAGGCGGAGCTCTCCGCTGACCGGAATTTCAAAACAGTGGAGCTGTGGATTGTGATGAGTGTAATACCACCGGGGCGGACAATGGGAGTAGGTGACGAATTCCGGCCAGAGCGGGAGATCCCTTCGTCGGCCGAAATCCCAGGACTCCTCCAGTTCCCGGGACATGAGCGGAATTGTTTCGGCCGAGGAGAAGGAGTAGCCCTCCTGAAATCTCTTTTTCACTGTAATTTTCTCCTTCTCTATCTGCTTGCTGGAGTAATTTACTGTCGAAAATCATGAGG
>NZ_DBEXAY010000096.1:0-9815 GCF_048170485.1 Victivallis sp.
GGAAAAGGAAGAGCGCGATAAAGAAAAACCTTTTGATAAAAGGTTCTTTCCTTCTCGCATCTTGCTTTTGCATAATCGACTATTCAGATTTTGAAAGCCTGTTTTGAGGCAAATCGCGGCTCAAACAGGAGAAGAATCCCAACATTGTCTGAATTTTTACAATTCCAAGCAGATTCATTCGGCCTCCAATGACGAAGTCTATTTCGGAACTTGTAATCGGCAAACAATGAGATATAGTAAATCATATGGTTTCACACCAATCTTCCTATACAAACTTGTCCAATTGCGGGGAAGAATCACATTTTAAGGTGAACAATGTATAGGGATAACGGCAGAAAGATTGTGTATATTGGGAAAATGCAGTTGGGAAAGAGCCTGATTTCTGATTGATTATAATGACAAAATCGAAATCAAAAGAAGAAGAAACAGGCCACATGATCAATGCAGCGCAATAAGAAAATAAAGTGAGCTGGGGAGATTCTCAAGTATCCGGCAGCTTTTTCTGGTGGAGAGGAACGGTTATGAGACTGGACGAGTTCAGGTATATTTTCATGATAAGATGAGAAACTGATCAGCACATGAATGCTTGCAAATTTTATGAAGGTGGTATAAGGTAAAAAGGTATGAGGTTCCGCCTGCGCAACCGCCCTGCGCTTCCGGAGCTCTCAGGTTGGTTGCTTCCGTTGCGCTAAGTCTCATTTGCCATCGGTAATTGCTCAGAAATAAAATTGCGTAAAATAGTGGACTCTGCCGGTAAATAAATTAAGGGTAATTTTTATGTTGGTTTCCGCTTCCATTGTTCTTTTTCGAAATTCTTTATCTGAATGTCAAAAAATTTTGAATTGCCTTGATACTTCTTTGATCGATCATATTATTTTAGTAGATCATTCCGGTGATGAGCGCTTGGCGGTATTGAAGAATTACTCTCCGAAAATCGAATATATTCCGCACGAAAACCGCGGTTATGGAGCCGGACATAACGTTGCAATCCGCAAGTCGATAGAATTGAATTCCGATTACCATCTTGTCGTCAATGCGGATATCACTTTTGAGCCGGGAACAATCGAAAAAATTGTATCGTTCATGGAGGAGCATCCGGAGGTCGGTCATCTGATGCCTAAAGTCTTTTATCCGGATGGGCGGATTCAATATCTGTGCAAACTGCTGCCGACTCCATGGGATATGTTTGCCCGGGGATTTCTGCCGGAACGATGGATCCGTCGTGGACAGCGGAAATTTACTTTGGCCTTTTCCGGATATGATATGATAATGAATGCTCCCTATCTTTCCGGTTGTTTCATGTTCATCCGGACGAAAGTGTTTCAGGAGATCGGCTGTTTTGACGAACGTTATTTCATGTATCCGGAGGATGCTGATCTAACTCGGCGAATTCATGAAAAATACAAGACGGTTTTTTTTCCAGGAGCTTCCATTGTTCACAATCATATCGCGGCACACCGGAAGTCGCTGCGAATGAAAAAAGTGATGATTGAAAATATGATTCGCTATTTTAACAAGTGGGGATGGCTGCTGGATCGACAGCGGCAGGAATTCAACCGTACTCTTCTGGCTGAATTGAAAGCTGCGGGAAAGGATATGTATTGAGATGAAACTGTTGCTGACTGGATATCCGGGGTTTCTTGCCCAATCAATTAAGACCTGGTTTGAACAGCAGGGCTGGAGTGTCGATACCCTTGGGCTGTTGCGAGTTGCTTCAGAAGACAAACGCAGTGGAGTTCATATTGTCTGCAATCTGGCGGAACATGCGCCAGTTCTGCCGGAAGTGCGCTATGATCTGGTAATTCATGCGGCGGGGAAAGCGCATGTAGTGCCGCGGACGGCCGAAGAGGCAGCAGCTTTTTTTGCCGTAAATGTGCAGGGCACAGCCAATCTCCTGTCTGCCCTACAGAAGACTCCTCCGAAGGCGGTTCTCTTTATCAGCTCCGTGGCCGTCTATGGCCTGACTTCCGGTGAAGCTGTAACGGAAGAGGCGGCATTGCTTGCGGAAGATCCCTATGGAAAGAGCAAGATTGAGGCGGAAAAGTTAATTTTAAATACCATGTTTCCGGAACCGGTCAGGCGGGGAATCGTACGGTTGCCGCTGATTGCCGGGGCAAATGCGCCGGGCAATCTGGGCAGTATGTTTCGTGCCATGCGGAAAGGGCTGTATTTCAACATCGGCAGTGGTGCGGCCCGGCGCAGCGTTATTCTGTTGCGTGACATCGCTCCGTTTCTGGCGGAACTCGCTGAGCGGGGCGGGGTATATAATTTAACCGACGGGCGGGATCTCTCCTTTGCGGAGCTTTATTCCGGCCTGCGAAAACGGAATCATTTTCCCTACCGGCCAGGACTTCCTTTCTGGTGCGCGTTTTTGCTTGCTCTGGCGGGCGAGGTGATTCAGAAGATCACGCGACGGCAGTTTATGTTCAACCGACGCCGATTGCGACAGATGACGCAGACACTCACATTCGACGGGCGTGCGGCATTGCAGGATTTTTCATGGCGTCCTCACCCCGTATTGGATCATCTGGATGAGTTGAGCGCAGCGGAGCAAAACTGACGGGAGGAAATGTTTTCAACAGGGAGATGGTATGAAACGTTTTTTTGATATTCTATTGACCTCATTGGCCGTTCTGGTGCTTTCGCCGTTGCTGGTACCGATCATGATCATTCTGAAACTGACCGGAGAGCACTATATCTTCTATTGTCAGGAACGGGTGGGAAAAGATCGCAAGCCTTTCGGGCTTATGAAATTTGCCACTATGCTGAAAGATAGTCCGAATATTGGTACCGGTGACATTACCACTCGGCATGATCCCCGGGTGCTGCCGTTCGGCCGATTTTTGCGGAAGACCAAAATCAACGAGCTGCCGCAGCTCTTCAATATTCTGAAAGGAGATATGAGCATCATCGGGCCGCGGCCGCTGACGCCGCGCAATTTCGCCTATTATTCGCCGGAGATTCAGCAGGCGATCGGCGAACTGAGGCCCGGGTTGAGCGGCATCGGTTCCGTCATTTTCCGGGATGAAGAAAGGTACCTGGCCGGCGCAAAAAATCCGGCGGATTTCTATCGGGAGTTCATTGCCCCCTACAAAGGAGCACTGGAAATCTGGTATCGGAGCCATGCGTCATTGTGGGTGGATTTTACCATCATTTTTCTGACGGCGTGGGTAATTGTGTTTCCCAAAAGTGAATTGCCGTACCGGTGGTTCCGGGATTTGCCTTCCAGACCGGAGTGGATGGCGGGGAAGTGAGAACGCAGGAGAAGAAGAGATATGTTTCACATCAGCAAATTCATTGAAGAGGCAGTTACTCAGCGGAACGGAAGCATGTTTCGGGAGGATCTGACCGCCAATTGGGAGCGTCTTTCGAAGGAGATCAACGGAAAAAGAGTTCTGGTAATTGGGGGCGCAGGAACCATTGGCAGCTCGTATATCCGTGCATTGCTGCCGTTTCGGCCCGCCTCGCTGGTGGTGGTCGATCTCAGTGAGAACGGTCTCACCGAACTCACCCGTGATTTACGGTCGACGTATGGCATGTATGTGCCGTCGGATTACCGGACCTATCCGCTCAGTTTCGCGGATCCGATTTTCGAGAAGATCTTCCGGACGGAGAAAGGGTTTGACATTGTCGCCAACTTTTCCGCGCACAAGCATGTACGCAGTGAGAAGGATGTCTATTCGGTGCAGGCCCTGCTGGAGAACAACGTGTTGAAGGCACGGCGGCTGCTCGAACTTCTGGCGGAGTTTCCTCCGGCGCACTTCTTCTGTGTCTCCACGGACAAAGCGGCCAACCCGGTGAATATCATGGGGGCGAGCAAGCGGGTGATGGAGGATATGATCATGGCCTATGCGGACCGGTTCAAAGTGACCACCGCCCGCTTTGCGAATGTGGCGTTTTCCAACGGCAGTCTGCCGGCCGGTTTTGTGGAGCGATTGATGAAGCGGCAGCCGTTGAGTTCTCCTTCGGATGTGAAGCGCTATTTTGTTTCGCCGGAGGAGAGCGGTCAAATCTGTCTGATGGCCTGCATTCTGGGAAAGAATCGGGAGATCTTTTTCCCGAAACTTGGCGAAGAACAGATGATGACCTTTTCGACCATTGCCGACCGGCTGTTGAAGAGTATGGGGTATGAGCCATACCGGTGCTGTTCGGAGGAAGAGGCGCGTAAGTTTGCAGCAGAAATGCCGGAGAACTCCCGAGAATATCCGGTTTATTACTTCACCTCCGATACGACAGGCGAGAAGAGCTTTGAGGAGTTTTATGTGGCAGGAGAACGTCTCGATCTGGAACGCTTCCAGGCGCTGGGGGTGATTACTGGCGGTACTGGGCGGCCGATGGATGAGGTTGAGACATTTTTGCAACAGCTGGCGAACTTACTGCAGCAGCCAGGCGTGACCAAGGTGGAGATTGTTCAGGCGCTGAAATCTTTTCTCCCGAATTTCGAACATCATGAAACGGGGAAGAATCTGGATCAAAAGATGTAACCTTCTGCGTTTGCGATTGGTGTGGAATATTGCAGGTAAGGGGCTGAAGTGGCGTGAGGAGATAATGTCCGGAAAATTGCGCATATTTTAAGAGAGGGCACTTGAAAAAGGGCCTGTTTTCTGGATTATAGTGATCAAACCGTAATCAAAAGAGAGGAAAACAGGCCATGGAAAATGCAGCGCAGGAAAACGAAAAGACTCTCCGGAAAGCGGGCTGCGCTTCAATGCCCCCCCTTTTCATGTTTCCGTTGCAACTCTTCTCTGCGGGACATCCCTGCCGCGGCAAGAAAATCAAGCTCCTCATCCTTTAATTCCAGCAACGAACTCTCCTCTCTGGGAATGGAAGCAAAATCCGGCATTTCAGGCGCAGGCAGAGAAAATGCACGCATCATCAGTTCATCCACAAAATCCGCTGTTTTCCGTTGATCCATTTTCACTCTCCATTTCGTTTCGCCTTCTTTGAAAACGCAGGAATCTAAGAAAGGTTACAGCTTTTTTCCATTTTTCTTACTTTCGGACAGCGTATTTTACGGATTCCTTGCGATTTTTGTTTTTCCTGTCAGATGTGGGCTGCACAATAGCCGGACACGCTTTCCCTGACCAGCACCGAATTCGCGGATCGTTGCACCCTTACGCCCGATGAATCGTTTTCTGCAGGATACTCAACTCTTTTCGGAAGGATCTGCAAACGGGTCAACAACAATCTCCGGCGCAATTTCCGGATCGAGCAGGCGTTGTTCCCGAATTTCCCGGAGAGTTTCCACCAACTTCTGCGGAGCATACCTGCCGTCTTTCTTCAACGCTTTCGCAATGGCAAAAACACTTTCCGCTCCAAGAACCGTGTGGTAGCTGGGGGCCTTCCCAAAGCGCCGTTTCCACTCCTGTATGAACAGTGTATCCGGCTTCCTGATCACGGCACGCGGCAGAAAAAGAGTAAATGGAAGAGCCATTTTCTGCGTCTGGGGAATATAGAGATCATCGGAGCCATACACGGGAAGTGTCATTTTCAGCTCTTTCATCAAGGTAATGAATTCAGGAAAATCCGAGAATGTCCCCCCGAAAAAGACGACATTGGAAAACTGTTCTCCGCGGTAATTCTGGACAGCGCGCAGCAGATCACGCCGCCGGAGCGGAAGCTGGTAATTCAAACGGTAGACCCGGTTGAACGCCAGACGCTGATGACTCATCCGTTCCAGAGCTGTGCAGAAAATGTCGCCGTAAGTCCCGGTCTCCGGACTGATAATCAGCAGGTTTCTGTACCCTTTTTTCTCCATATCGCCGAGAATCGCCTCCACCCAAAGTTTCAGCGGCGGGAAAAAGGTAACGAAGTTATCCGGGTTCAGCGGAGGCAGTTTCTCGGAACAGACCGTCAGGGGAGAGATCAGCGGGAGTCCCTGAAACTGAGTCAGCGCACGCCCCGCGGGAATGTAGCCGGAACTGAACGGACCGATCACCGCGGCAATCGACAGGTCGTCGCAGAATCCCTGCACTGCGGCGCTGTATTGCGGGAGAGTCGTCACATCGTCACGCTGGACGAGTTCCAGCTTTCTACCGAGAACGCCACCCTCGCGGTTCAGCATTTCCATGGCGAGCATCACTCCGCGTATGGCTTCCGTCGCCGGCTGGTCCGTTCTGTCGTATGCGGTCCCCAGTTTCAGCACCGGTGACTTTCTTACGGCGTTCTCCCGCTTGTTTTCATACCATGTCCGGTGATTGCGGTCGATGATCGAGCCGAACTGGAAGACCCCCAGTGCGTTTAAAAGAAAAAAGATACAGATAAGAGCAAGCAGAATGATGATTCCGTTTTTCACAAAGTCAGTTCCTTTCCGTTAACTGGCGTTCCGCAAGGCGTTTGAAAAGACCTTCTTCCACAGAGAGTTCCGCATAGGTCCCCTGCTGAACGACCTCGCCCTTGTCCAGTACATAAATCCGGTCCGCCCGGATGATCGTCGAAAGACGGTGCGCAATGACGATCCGCGTCATATGAAGTTTCTCCATATTCTCCTTCACGATCTCCTGCGAAAGATTGTCCAATGCACTTGTGGACTCATCCATCACGACTATGGCGGGCGATCCCACAAGGGCACGCGCAATCAGAATCCTCTGCTGCTGTCCGCCGGAGATGGTTTCCGGCGTCACAAGCGTATGAATCCCCATCGGCATGTTTTCCACATCCTGATCAAAAGCGGCAAGCTCCAGCGCTCGCCACGCATCCTGAACCGTATATTCCGTTCCGGTGATAATATTTTCCAGAATGGAGCCCGGCAGGATTCTGCTGTTCTGCAGAATCACCCCCATCTGGCGGCGGACAGAACGGAGTTCCAGATTGGCAAAGTCTTTCCCTGAATAATAAATGGCTCCCGCCTCCGGCTGTTCAAAACCGAGAAGAAGACGGACCAGTGAACTTTTCCCCGCGCCGGATGGGCCGACAATCGCAATGAATTCTCCGGGGTCTGCATGGAATGAAACATCTTTCAGAACCGGAGGATCATCCGGTGCGTAGCGGAAATTCAGATGCGAAACCTCCACCTTCCCATCCAGTTTCCCCGGATTGTGGCGTTCCCCGCCGTCCTCCGGCTCCGTATCCAGAATCGGCATGATGCGGTCCAGTTCCGGCTGAATTGCAAGAAGCGACCAGCATCCGCCGGCAACCCCCATCAGACCGCCCTGAAAACTCTGAAACGCTGCCATGAAGGCAAGAAAAACAGGCAGCGACAGATTCCTGTCGAGAAAACCACCCGCCAGAGCGTAAAACAGAACTGAAATCAGCATGGGGAAAATTGTTGAAAATACGCTGTGGTATGCTCCGTTTCGCGAAATAATGTAATTCTGGCGGACCATCTCCGAAAAATCGTCCGTGAAACGGGAGAGAATCTGCTGCTCGGCTCCGGCGGCCCGGATTTTCGCCATGCCGTCGAAGAACTGTTTCATCAGTCCGCTCATGCGCCCAGCAGCCGCCGCCTGAACCGCAAGCGGGCGCAGGTTGATGCGTGAAAGCAGAAAAAAGATCGACGCATAGATCACCACCATCACCAGTCCCATCACCCCCAGCAAAGGGCTGTAATAAAACATCATCGCGAGACTGACCAGGGAAAAAAGCGAGCTGAGGAACTGCTGTGATATGATTCCGAAGACAGCCGCCAGAATCTGCGAGGCGCCGAGAATGCGGTATGTCATATCGCCGGAATCACACATCCGGAATGTCTTCACCGGAATCCGCAGGACATGGTCGTACATCGCCGCCTGGAACCGTTCATATTGCTGGGCGCTGAACAGCATCATCACCAGGGACGGCACCACACTCAGGCCGATTTCACAGGCGGTCAGCACAATCAGCAGAAACATCAGCTGCCAGAGCTCAGGAAGGTTCGCCGTCGGTATGATCTCCTCGGTAATGTACCGGGTCGCGACTGGCATCACCAGTCCGATCAGGGAGGAGATCAGCCCCGCTGCCACAATCAGTGCCAGAATGGGTTTCGCTGTCGCGAACACAAATTTCAACAATGTTTTTTTCGTTTTTCTGCCCGGCGGGAACGGTTCATAGAAACAATAAGCCTCCTCGGCAAAAAGCGAGGCGGATTTCCGGTCAAGCGGATATTTTCTGTTTCCATGCGCCGGATCTCGATAACGGCTTCCGTTGGCGCTGAGATACAGAATCACAGGAGAATCGTTCTCCCGCCGGAACGCCAGCACTGGACGCGCCGACTGTTTGTAGTAGTCCTGCGTCAATTCAATTCTGCGGATGCGCCATCCGGCGAGAGCGGCAAACTCCTTCAGACGCTCCCGTGGTGGGCGCTCTCGGTTCTGCATCAGCTCCGGTTCCTTCTCAAACGGCAGACGGTAGCACTGTGCAATCTCCCGGAGAGCGGCGGCAAGAAAATCCGACTCATCCTCGCGATTCCGGCAGGTGGAACGAATTCCCGCAAGACGGCCCAGGTCATCCAGCTTCCGCTCCAGCGCATCGGATGTCAATTCCCGGTTTTCCCGATTCAACTGAAGCCGTCTTTCTTTCTGCACGTTCAATGTTTCAATCAGAGCAGCCAGGAGCCTCGGTACATCCTCCCCTTCAATCCGTGTTCCTGCAACTTCACTGACTGCGGTCTGCAAACGATTATGCCATTCATCGGGAGACACTTCGGATGAGACGGCGGAAACATCTCCCGAAGGCACTGCGGCAAGTTCATAACGAATTCCGTCAGCACAAATGGAAGCCGCCGGGCATAACGCATCTCCGGCTTTCAAAACCGTAAGAAATGCACGGTCTCCGGCAGATCCATCCGCTTCGAGGTGAATCAGAAACAGATTGAGTTCCCCGCTCAGGACTTTCATACCGGAGGAAAGAGAACTCAGGGAAACCGTCCTGCCGGAAGGATACAACACACTGTCCCTATGATGTTCCATCGCTCAATCACCCTGTTCCAGTTTCATCATGGCAGCATATTTGCCTCCGGCAGCCATGAGTGTCTCATGAGTTCCGCGCTCCGCAACAACGCCGTGATCCAGCATAATGATCTCATCACAATCCCGGATCGTGCTCAGACGATGTGCCACCACGATACAAGCGCAACCACGACGGCGGATCGCCTTGTCGATTTCGACTTCCGTGACGGGGTCCAGCGCACTGGTCGCCTCGTCAAGAATCAGAAGCGGCGTGCGGTGGGTCAATGCGCGGGCGATCTCCAGACGCTGGCGCTGCCCGCCGGAAAAATTGCTTCCCCCTTCCGCCACATTCAAGTCCAGCATGGGACCACGGGCGGTCAGCTCCTGTTCGATGGCCGCGTCACGGACCGCCTGCTGCAGTTCCCGCGCCTCATACGACGGGGCAAAAAGCGTCAGGTTCTCCCCGACCGTTCCGGAAAAAAGCATGATGCTCTGATCGACGGTGCCCACGGTGGCGTAATATTCCGAGCGGGTATATTCATTCATGGGTTTTCCATTCAGAAGAATCTCCCCCGACCACGGAAGCAGCGTCCCGTTGGCAAGCTTGGCAACCGTCGTCTTTCCGGAACCAGAAGCGCCGACCAGAGCGACACGTTTTCCGGGCGTCACTTTCAGTGAGAAATTCTCCAGAACCGGCGGCTCCTGCCGACTGTAGCCGTATGTGACGTTTTTCATTTCAAACACGGCATGATCCGGCGGGATGCGCCCGGAACCGTCATCCGCCCGGAAACTTTTCTCCGGTCCATATTTAGAACTTATCCCTAAATAAAAGATGAAATCCAAGAAAATTATGCTATATTTGCATTCTGTAACGCGGGAGGTGAATATGGCAGTCAAATCATGGGAAGTGTCGGATGAATTTTGGGCGCGGGTAGCTCCCTTGATACCGAA
>NZ_DBEXAY010000097.1:0-22473 GCF_048170485.1 Victivallis sp.
CGGCCGCACTCCGTAGAGCTGGGCAAATCCGACCGTTCCGACTCCGGCGGTGCGGGAGAGGATAATCTCTCCATTCCGGAACTCCACCGAGGCGGGGCGGTGCTGGAGGGTGAGCAGCCGGGGAACTTCCGGATTTTGGGAGCCGCCCAGAATCAGCAGCCAGTTTTCCGAGAGGTCGCGCCAGCGGAATTTCGCAAGTTCGTCGGTACGGAGCAGCCGGATTCCCTTCCGGGTGGGGACTGCGAGGCGCAGCGGAGCTTTCGCTGAGCCGGAGAGGGGCGCGATCGCCATCCGGGGGGCATCGGTGTCGATGAGAACTCCGGGGGCCAGCCAGCTTCCGGCGAGCTCCCAGCGGATCTTTCTGCCGTTGAGGGAATAGGTGTAGCGCCAGCTCCGCGAGGTCCAGTTGATCGAGCGGGGAGCAGGCTCCATCCCGACATATTCCGCGCCGTCCGGCCGGAAGCGGAGCATGGTTTTCGACCCGTCCGGATTGATGAAATAGTTGCGTTCGAGCCGTTCCCGCTGCGCGGTTTCGGCGAGGAGGTCCAGATTGCCGTGCTGCCAGCCGAAGAGGCCGAAACTTTCCCGGCTCGCGCCCGGCTGCCAGCGGAGTTTTCCCGGCTCCGGAGCGAGAAGAGCGTTCCAGACGGTGCGGCAAAGCTCTTCCGTCGCTTCGAGTTCCGCACCGGCGGAACCGGTATGGCGGAAGGTTTTCGCTGCTGTTGCGCATTTTTCTCCGAACTGCCGTACCGTGCCGGCGAGTTCATCCGGAACGGTTTCTCCCCGTTCCCGCCGGAAACGGAGCGTGCTTTCCTGCGCCTCGTGTTCCCGGAGCAGTTCGGCCACCCGGCGTCCGGCGGCCAGTTTCCGGCTCAGCGCTTCGTACTCCCGGCTCAGTTGCTTGAAGCCCGCGATTCTTTCCGCATCCGGATCGTCCGCTGCGGTGAGGGTGGCGAACTTCTTCCGGAGCGCGGCGAACTGCTCTTCCGCCCGGGGGGGGAGAAGGCGCATCTTCCGGAGCGCGGCGAGCTGGTCGGCCAGAAGTTCGAAGCGGAGTTTCGCGTTTTCACTGTAATTCCGGATCGTGCCCGCAGGGGACAGAAGCAGCCGGAGCGATTCGAATTCCAGTTCGCTCTGCGGCAGTTTCCCATCGGGATCGGGGAAGAAGTAGCAGTAGAACCGCGCGGTCCGTTTCGGCTTGACCTTGAGTTTGCTGAAATCGATGGAATAGGTGCGGCTTTTGCCGTCGGCGATGACGGGAAGTTCCAGATCCTCCCGTTCGCCGCTCATCCAGCGGATGCGGAATACACCCTTGACCGGTCCGGAGACCGGTTGGGAGGGGGTGAGTTTGCAGCGGAGTTCCGCTCCCGTGAGGTCGCGGGTATCCATGCGGGCGAGCATTCCGGCGCAGGTCCGCAGGTAGACACCCGTTTTCCGCGGCGCAGCGGGGATGCGCAGCACCAGCGCCTTTTTGCTCCGGTCGGTCCTGATTCCGGAAAATCCGGCGAGGTCGAAACCCTGTCCGCGGGCGTCGAGCCGCGGATCGACCTGAAATAGAATGAAATCAGTGCCGAATATTGAGAAAGCCAGCAGAAAAATAAAGAGAGCAATCAGGGCTTTGGTCCGATTGTATATAACTATCCGCATATTCCTTTCCTTACTGTATTATGTCCCCAATTTTTGGAAAAAAATGGAAGATCGCCATGAGAATTGTTCCAAATCAGAATAATACACTTTGTTAAGTCATTTTAAATCAAAAACATACCTCCCATTTTTATATCTAAATAATGTATATTCTCCTGGAGTGAGAAGAAGCATTTCCGGTAACACGGTTGCCGTAGTATTGGGAGGAACTGAAAAAGCGAAGAGTATTCCATCGTCTTCCCGCATCCATTCAGATTTTATTGTTCCGTATACTGAGCGATATTCACTCTTTGCAAATTTGAAACCATGTTTTCCGGGATGAGGGTCAAGAAAAAAGTGTTTAAATCCCGGACGCTCCGGATCCGGACGAATTCCACAAACCCACTCATAGAAGGATTGAGCCACAGCACCGAATGCGTAATGGTTGAAACTTGAACCATAGTTTGTCATATTTTTATAATCAAAGCCCCTCTTTCTGCTCCAGGCGTTCCAACGCTCCCAGATGGTTGTTGCTCCTTGCATCACGGGAAACAGCCAAGAGGGCATGTCTTCCTGCTTTAATAGACGGTATGCCGTTTCTTCAAGTCCATGTGACAATAAAACTGGCATAAGAAATGAGGTAGTAAGAAAACCTGTTGTCAAATGCCATTGATTCCGCTCAATGTTTTCGCGCAATTGCTCTACTAGGCGAGCAATATGCTTTTGTTCAACCATGTCAAATTGAAGTGCAAGTAAAAGCGCACCCTCTGTATCATTGATCAACCGGCCATCTGCATCTAGAAAACGTTCCTGCCAGGCAATGCGAACCCTTTGGCGAATTGCAAGAAGTTCATTCTGGGTTTTCAAATCCCCGAGACGTTCAGCAAACTTTGAACCGAGGTGTAGTGCATTGGCGAAAAAAGCAGTGGCAATCAATGATTTATCCGTCGCACAGATCGCCATGTGATCGCCCCATATGGCATTTGAAGTTATATTATCGATGCATTCATTTTCATAGACATAATGGAGATAACGAATGGTGGACTTATACGATTTCTCCATAAGTCTCCGGTCCCCGTACATCTGAAAGAGGATTTCTGGACAAATTAATTTGGCATCAGCCCATCCGGCAGTTCCGATAAAATCATTTTTTCGATAAAACGGGATAAACTGTGGGCAAACTCCACATTCATTACAGCAAAGTTCCAAATCTGTCAAAAATTTGGAAAAGAATGCCCCTATCCCCGTATGATATGCTGCTGTCCCGATAAAGACTTGGGCATCGCCGGTCCAACCTAGTTTTTCATCACGCTGAGGACAGTCAGTAGGGATATCAACATAATTGCTAAATTCCCCCCATAATGTATTGGAATACAGTTGATTAATACGTTCATCTGAGCAATTGAAAAAACCGGTGCGTTCCATTTCCGTATGTATGACAACACTTTCAATTTCCAGCTCGAGATCATCTGCAGAAGAGATAGAGATATAACGATAGCCATAATAGGTAAAATGCGGTTCAATGACTTCATGCTCTCCACCTTTTGTAATATAAATTGTCGTTGCACGTGCACCTCGGTTACTGATTGTATAAACGCGGGAATCATTATCAAGCATTTCTCCATGCCGAATAATGATTTCACGTCCGCGTGGGGCATTGTGCAGCACGATATGTTCACGTCCTGCGTGATTTTGCCCAAAATCAATGATTAATTCTCCACAAAGATTACGGATAGAAACCGGCTTTAAAAAATCAGCACGAATGACAGGTGGTGCACTCGTCCAGTCATAGCGAATCGAGTGAGAGCATGTTAAGGAAGGATACCAGTCCCCATTTTCTGTATACCCCGTTTGATTCCAGCCGGGCAACTCCATGCGTGCATCATAATTTTCTCCGAGATAAAGATCTGAACATCGGATCGGGCCGTTGATATTATAGCGCCATTCCAGAGGAATTGCCCCCCCATCTACTTCTAACAATGCTTTGAATGCTGGAGTTTCTCCATACATGATACGTCCAAGCGTCCATTGTCTCGTAATTTTTCCAGAAAACCAGCCTTCATTCAAAATTACCCCCAAAACATTTTCACCTAGATGAAGAAGATGCGTAATGTCAAAAAGCTGATACTGGACCCGATGATAGTAATCTGTCCAGCCAGGGAGGAAACAGTTTTCAGTTATTGCAGAACCATTCAAACTAGGTTCATACATCCCAAGGGCGGTCATGAAAAGCCGAGCTTTGTGCGGCTGCTTATCTAAATAAAAAAGCGAACGAAAATATGCGCAAGGTTGACTGTCCGTACCGGTTATGGAACTGCGAATCCATTCTCCAGGAAATTCTCCGAACAACCCAGTCTCAAAAGAATTCCAGGAACTCCATGCACAAGGACAATCGTTCTCATCCCAAATTCTTACGCGCCAACGGTATACATGCTTTGGTTTCAAAATAAGATTAGGAATGATGACTTGGATGGACTCACTTCCGAGAACTTTTCCAGTATTGATAACATTTTCCACCTCAATTTGCCAAGCGCTTTGTGTCCCTGAATCAATTTTCCAAAAAAAACGCGGATGGCGTTCATCCATGCCAATTGGTTCAGTCAAATACTCAATTTTTAGGTCGAAACAATTCAGTTTTGATATATTTTTCATAACAATTTAATCTGATTTTTGAGTCCATCTGAAAGATTGACTTGCTGTTTTTAATTTGAATTCGAATTTATTATACCGAGAATGTCAGTCCAATGCAACCAGTTTTTTAAAAATTCTGCGCAATAAACGCGCAATAGTGCGCAATCTGATTGCGCAGTATCATGCTTTCCAACACTTATTTGGTTCTTTACTTGACTTTCACTGCGAATAACTATTTCTTCAAATTTCGTTTCGGAATCAAATCCAACACTTGACGGAACAGACTTATCGATGTAGGGTGCCTCTATTTATTTGAGGAGAAATTGAGTAACAGGAAAAGACTGCAAGAGAAAGTATATTACAGCATCAATGACAGGAGAGCAGGATGCTGAACGGCTTATTTGACAGAGACAATCGTCTGGCTTATTTGACAGAGAACGGCGACATGCTTCCGCAGCTGAAAGAATTTGTGCCGTGGGAAAAATTTCGCAGAGATCTTGAGGTCATATATGACCATGAGCACAAGAGTAATGCCGGCCGCCGACCATTTGATGTGGTGATGATGTTCAAGATACTGATTCTGCAGTCGTTGTATAATTTGAGCGATGACGAGATGGAATATCAGATCATGGATCGTCTGAGTTTTATGCGTTTTCTGGATATGGCGCTTGACAGCCGTGTTTCCGATGCGAAGACAATCTGGCTCTTCCGTTCGAAACTGGAGGAACACAAGCTCACGCGGAAGCTATTTGACAAGTTCAATGCGTTTCTTGCCGAGTCAGGATTTGTTGCGAAGAAGGGGCAAATTGTCGATGCAACCATCGTTCGAGTTCCTACGCAACGCAATACCCGCGATGAAAACAAGGCGATCAAAGAAGGAAATCCTCCGGTTGAAAATTGGAACGAAGCGAAGAAGCGGCAGAAAGACACGGACGCCCGCTGGGTTCAGAAGAATGGGAAGAACTACTACGGCTACAAGAACCATGTGGAAGCGGATGTCAAATACAAACTCATTCGGAATTACAAGGTTACGGATGCCTCCGTTCACGACGGCAATGTGTTTGAAGAGCTCCTCGATGAAACCAACACAAGCAGGGATGTTTATGCGGACAGCGCGTATCGTTCAAGGGAAAGAGAGGCGAATCTGAAAAAGGGTAGATTCCGGGCGCATCTGCAGAGGAAGGATGCAATGGACATCCTTTGACCTCATGGGAGAAACAGGGAAACCGGACAAGAGCCAGGACTCGTTCCAGAATAGAACATGTGTTCGGAAGCATGACACAGCGAGCCAGGAATCTTATTCTGAGGACCATCGGGATAAACGGGGCGGAAGTAAAGTTGGGATTACGCAATATTGCATACAACATGGAGAGATTCTGCTTTTTGATGAGGCAGACCGCATAATAGGAGGATTTGGGCAGGAAAAACGAGTAAAATATCGGCTGATTCAGTCGTGGAAACTTGAAAAAGAGAAGTCAAAATGCCAACGTAATGTACAGAAAAATCTCATTGGGAGATTGTCAAATTTTTTTTTGACTGCTTCTACGTAATGCCGCCCTTGAAAAAAAGGGGCATTACAATCTCGCGGACTCCACCGTTGCAAGGAGGCTTTCTGGAGGTCTTATCCACAAGGTTGGGAATAAGGATTCGGAACACCCTCTGCCGGTTTCGCTGCCGGCAAAGGGCGAGAGCAAAACTTCAATCGGAACATGTCTCGCTCCGAGAGAAAACATCCCTATGAGATACTGATCCGGTTGCTGCAATTCAAAAACGGTCGCAAGGTGCCCGCCACTAGAAATAAATTCAGAAAAACGGTTGTTTCCCCGTCACGGCTCCGACAGCCTGGAACCGGTGGAATGTCGTATGATGAGGGTCGTGGGAATCACCGTTTCCCGGGGAATCTCGCGCCCGGTCAGCAACAATATGAGGTTCTCTGAAATTACCGCAGCCAGTTTGTCAGAATGTTGGCTGACACTGGAGAGAGAAAGATCTTCCGCAATTTCCGTATCGCCAAAACCGATGACCGAAAGTTGCGCCGGAATTTCTATGCGGTTGGCGATGCAATAGCGGATAACTCCCGCCGCCGCGGTATCATTTCCGCAGAAGACCGCCTCCGGCGGTTCGGGAAGCTCAAGCAGTTCTCGTACAGCCTGTTTTCCCCATTCACGCGTAAGCGAATGATTTTTGATGTATTTTTTGTCAATTTCGAGACCGTGTTTCTTCAAAACAGTCTGATATCCGTCAAAACGGCTGCGGGAGGACGGGTCAAGCGCACTCCCGATGTAGGCGATCCGCCGATGCCCGAGGGCACAGAGATATTCCACCGCGGAAACCGCCCCGGCAAAATCATCGGAAATTACACGGGGAATCTGGCTTTCCTCCGGGAAAAGGTCAAAAAAGATTACAGGACAACGCAATTGCTCATACCGTTTGGAACATTGTTCATTGGGAACGGCAATCACCGCACGCACCCCCTGCGTACAGAAAAATTCAAGAACCTCATCCTCGCGAGTTGCAATACGATTGGTCAACTTGATGATCGGATAGAGATTCAAGGATTCAAAAATACGTTCCAGACGAATCAGAAGCCGATAATAGTAAATATCATCGTCCGGAAAGACGATTCCTATCAGCTGGGGCACATTTCCCGGCTCTGACCGAGGACCGGCAAAATTTCCTATGGACGGCACTTTGTGGATCAGATTCTCCTGCTCCAATTTCCGCAATGCTTTGCGGATCGTCAACTGGCTGCAGTGAAAATCCAGCGCCAGTTGGCGTTCCGAAGGCAATGCCTGGCCCCGGCGGATCTTATTTCTGCTGATCAATTCAACAATTCCGGAGGCAATTCCGAGGTATTTTTCCGGTTTCCCGCGCGGCATGATTTCGATCCTTTCCCATCATATCAGCAAAGCAGAACACTTCTTTGTCTCTCCGGCAGATTCCGGATTCTTCTTGAAATCGCCCCTCGCTCCCTTCCCCCCTTTTTTCAGGCGGGGGGGGGCAGTGATTTTAATTTTTAAGATTAACTCTGTAAAGCACATAGGAATATCCTGGAACCTCCACATGAAAATCCGTTCCCATTGTCTCGCCGGATTCATTCACTACTTCAATCTCTCCCTGCCAGGAAAACAGTTCCGGAGAAAAATGCAGAAAGCATTTCTCAGCCGCTCCGGACATCGGATTCCCGACGATCACATAGGCTTTCGATCGGGAGATGTAGGCCGCGGCGGTACACGTACCGGCATCCAGCCGGAACCTGCCGGTTTTCTCAAAGCGAAACTCCCGGGAAGCAAACCCCTTCATCAATCGGGAGAGACGCTTATATCGTTCATATTCATTCACACCATTGAGCGAAAAACCTTTGAAATAAATTCCATTCAGCAGACAGGAAACCGCCAGTTTGTCACAGAGACGATCATAGTCCGGATCGTAGAAACGGATTGCCGTGTAACCGCAGATGCTGCGGGGCACAACATTCCCGTACCAGATCATCGGATCATACGAGTCCAAATCCGGAACTCCGCCCTCAAAATTGGGGAATCCGGTCACATACTCCATACAGACACTCATATCCGCGAGATTTTCCGCGGCAAGCCACGGCGCCCCGCTGTTGTGAATTACGATGATACCTTCTTCTCCAATCAATTTACGTGTATATTCGATAATATCAAGAGTTCCTTCCACCGTATAATGGGGTAGACCGGCGGCATGTCTCGGATTTTCACAATATCCCGGAGCAACCCCGTCGAAATAGGCGCCGTCCATCTCGAAGCAGGAAAGCACCTTGCGGATATATCCCTTCAGAAACTGTCGGAAGCCGCTGTCAAGGCAGGTCTGAAAGCCGTAGATCGAATGATTCTGTTTCCCGTTCACCAGCCGCGCCCACTCGGAATTGTGCCTCATCCGTTCGAGACAGCTGTCGTGAAGTTCAAAAAGATTGAAATAGGGGATCACTTTCATCCCTCTTTTTTTCGCAGCAGCCGTCAGTTGTTTCAACTCTCGACGTCTCGTCTCGTCGT
This sequence comes from Victivallis sp., assembly GCF_048170485.1. Classification (NCBI taxonomy): domain Bacteria; kingdom Pseudomonadati; phylum Lentisphaerota; class Lentisphaeria; order Victivallales; family Victivallaceae; genus Victivallis; species Victivallis sp. The sequence continues at coordinate 8,274 of NZ_DBEXAY010000097.1, forward strand.
AAGGAGGGAAGACTCCTGTCGGCCAGTAAAATGAGCCGTCAGGCCAGGCCCCGAAACCTTTCGAACAATCATGGTGGTGGATCAACACCTGAACACCATTTTCCGCCATCTCCTCCAGTTCCTGTTCCGTGACCCAGGGTGCCTCGGACCGCAAACGCAGAAGAGAGCCCAGCCACAGGGCCCGTTTGCGGAAGCCGTTTTCCGGAACATTGGGCAGAGCAAGCTCAAAGCGGAATTCATATTCCCCATTGAAACGGACCTTCTCCATCGCCTCCCCGAAGTAGGGATCCACCCCCATCACATGACGCCTCGGAGCAGGCAGACGCTTGATATAGGAATATCCGCAATATCCATCCGGACCGGAAAAACTCCTGTCCCATCCGGTGATATTTCCATCCGGCATCAATTCGACGGCCGGTCCGTCCGGCGCGTAGACGGCCAGTTGCGAACTTGCCCGCCATTCATAGTAATCGGTGATGAAGCTGTCGAACTTTCCCCACAGATTAGGGAAATTTGTCCCGCACTGCGTCTGATACTGAATCGCCGTTTCATTGACCGCCGTCGTAACTGGAGACCTTCTTGCCGTCCAACGGTCCAGCTGAGGGATGCACGGAATCATCACCGCCGTGACACGGTTCAGCTCCACCGAGTCTTCGCCGAAAAGAAACCGCCGCCGGACGGAGATGCGATTGATCCAATAAACATATTCCGTCAGAACCATAATGCCGGAAAAAGCCCCTGCCGCAGTCATCAGCCCGGCTTTGCTTTTCACCATTACACTGCCGTCTGGAACATCTTCGACCGTCAGTTCCGCGTTCTCATCAAACTCGTCTCGATATTCCACCGGCCCTTCCGGATCGAGGAATGAGGCGGCAGTCATTACCCGGCAGGAGACGGGGGCCGCCAGAATATTCCGGTTCCACGCGTGAAATATCCGGATGGCGTCTATCGTCCCGCCGCGTTCCCTCACATGTCTGCACTCCCAGTATCCATTGGAAACCTGAATGCCGTCACGATTCTCTTTGTACTGCATCATAGCCAGACCTTATTTCATATATCCGCGCTCTCTTCAAAATTCCGGCAGTGAAACACTTTGCCGGACGACGTTTTCAGGAAGCGGCTCCAGGTTACAGAGCCATCCGACCAGGTTGGACCAGAGTTTCGCATTGTCGGCGAGACAGAGCCCTTCCGGCGTAAGCCATTCCGTGTCGCCACACACCGCGATGCGGTTTCCACCGGTATCCTTCAGCACAAGCATGGCGCGGTTCCGTCCTGTGATTTGCGCTGAATCTTCCGCAGAGAGCACCGTTTCTCCCCCCGCAAGACTCACCGTGGTTGCCCCCATTGCGGCGAAAACCCGGACACCTTCCATGACTTTGTGCGGCAGTACGTTCCGGGTGTTGAAGCGTCTGGCCTCCCCCAGCCGGGAATTGGCCGGATCCTCTATCGCCGCATCCACCACCCCGGCACCGAGAACCTTCAGAATTCCCGGCATCCGGCGATTGTAATAGGAGTGCATGTTGTAAACATGGTTTGCCAGCAGAAGAATGTTCCCTCCCTGCTTCAGATAAGCCTCCAGCCCCCTGCATTCACTGTCGCCGAGCTTCGCCCTGGAACGGGGAATCACCAGCAGATCGTAGGAGTTGAGTTTCGCAACAATCTTTTTCCCGCCACGCAACACCTTCAGTTCCGGCGAGAAACTGCTGTCCGCCATGAAATCCACGGCGATTCCCATCTCCCGCATCACCTTGACCGCGGATGGCACCATCGGCGGCGCATAAGGGGTGTACCCGTACCACAACACCCGTTTCCGGGGATTTTTCAAATCGTCCCACAGCGGCAGAAAAAATTTCTGCAACGCCTCCCGCTGCTCGGCCGGAACGGAAGTAAACGCAATTTTTTCCGACTTCTCCGGCTCGATCAGCAGATGGACTGGCGTAAGATTTCGAGCCGTCAGGGTCACTCCTGCCTCCAGCTCGGAAGCGCTCCAGAATTTCCGTCCGGCAGGCGAAGAAAACTCCCGGGCAGAAAAAGCCTCGCGAACCAGATAACTGCCGGCGGGAACCCGGCCGGAAATACGCAACTGCGCGTCCTTGCCGCGATTGAAGATGCTCCACAGCAGCTTCCCATCTTTCTGCCGGGTGAAAAGCTCGACATATTTGCCCCCTTCCACTTTCAACTCCGGCGGAATCCCGGCCTTCTGAAAGAGAGTGCGGTACAATGCGGCGAAATCTCCGGCGGAAAGTTCCGCGGCAAACGTAATGATTTTCCCCTTTCCCAGTTTGCGGACAGCGCCGACCACCAGCTTCCCGGCACGGGCAAACGGTTCGGCATCCACCAGCTGCAATGCCGCATACTGCCCGGCATCGGCCAGCCGAGGTGACACCGTACTCATTCTGCCAGCAACTCCGCGGACCTCTATCTCGTGCAGCGGTTCCGCCGCCGACGGGCCTCGAACCACCCCCAGCAATCCAGACGCATCGATCGGGCTGCCGTCGAACGCGCTTTTCGTCAAGGATTTCCGATCGACGATGAGCAAGCCCCCCTCCTCCGCAAATTTGCGGAGATTCTTCATGCCCTGTTCGGAAACCGCTTCGGTCAAACAGAGAATCAGCGCCCTGTAACGCCGCATTTTCGAATAGTCGTTCAACACATCATCGCTGACGACATCCGTTCCCCGGTGTGAGAATACCGACCCGCTGTAATAACGTGCAATATCGTTGGAGCGCTCATTCGGAATATTCGGGTCCTTCGGGATATACGACCGGGCTGAACTCAGAGAATAGGTGACGCCGATGGTGCGCGGCTGGTGTTTTTCCCAGAATATCAGATTGCCCAGATCGTTGATTCTGGTTTTGATCTCCGGCAGAGCGGCGAGAGTCGCCGGAGTGAATTTCTCCGGGTTGAAGATGGAGGATGGCCAGTCCTCCATCCAGTTGATGTAGAAATAGGACCAGCAAAGGCCGCTGTATCCCTGCAGAGCACGCAGAGAAAAGAAGAAGGCAAGCTGTTCCGGAGTTACGGGAACCGCTTTCAGCGAAAGATTGGTGATATAAAGTCGGTCGCGGATTCCACCGAAGAAATAGCCGTCCTGAAAGTACCGGTTGAAGATACGGATGGCGATCACATTCTCACCGGTCCGGTTGACCTTGTCCGAAATGTCAATGCTGAACGGTTCATTCCAGGCAAGCGTCTGATGGATCAATTCGCCGTTGAGGTAAATATCGCCGCGATCCGACAATTTCTGACCGGAAAGGTACAGCCGGCGTGCGCCGGCCGGCACCCGGAACGCCCGGCGATACCAGCCGACGCTGCAATTCCGGAACCCCTGTTTTCCCCACATGCCGGGGACGTCGACGGGAGTCCAGCCGGCGGTATCCAGCGCGACCTTCTGCCATCCTTCCCGCCGACCGGCATCCTCGACATTGCCGGCAACATCATACCCCGTGAACTTCATATTCTCCTCGGCTTCCAGAACGCCGGGACGGAACAGCCATTTCCCGTTCAAGTCGATAACGATGTTCTCCTTCGTCGCGCTTTTGGCTTCCGGTCCGATCCGACATTCCCCGTCGATGACGACCTGCTCCGGAGCGGAGAGGCGGGTGAGACTGACATCCATATCCCGCCTCATGCTGCTGACGATCTCCGCCTCGTTTTCCGCCCCCTCCCACTGGGGATAGATCTTTCCGTCAAATTCAGCGGCAGTAAGATCCAGCTGCGGATTCACCAGAAACGGATTGACGAAGTTATTCTGGAAATCGAACGGCAGACCGTTATAGGACTGCAGAGTGGCTCTGGCCCCCGGCACCACCTTGTGCAACCATGCCACACTTTCTCCGGCAATTGCAGCAAATCTCCGTTCCGTGAACCAACTCCAGTCCGCCTTCAGTTGCGGGGAAACTCCGTTGACGATTTCCGTGAGCCTGCCGCCGCCCGGAGGAACGACCGCGTCGAAAGAGCGGAAACTGGTCCCCCATTTCGCGTTGGCCCGTTCAATCGTCCCGTATTTTTCCGCCATTTCCCGGCGGAACTGCCGATAGTTATACGGAGAATGATCCTCGTAACAGACCTCATTGAAAAGCTCATAGACGAAGATCGGATACTTCCGGGCCTTCTCCACCGCATTGAACCAGGTCGCATGGCGCAGAAATTGCGCCCGCGGCTCTTCCGGACGCCAGCAGAAAAAACCTTCCCGGGTCACAAACAGGCCGGGAAAATTCTCCAGCAGCAGTTTTGAATGCCAGACCTTGTAATCCTGAAGCAGGTCAAGCCAGACCAGAATTCCGCCGCGCAGATGCTCCCGGATATGCTCCTCCAGAAACGGAAGATTCGTCAGTCTGGTCTTGATGGTATCTCCCTGCTGTACCGCTTCGACCCGGTTCCCGAACGCGGAATTCACCCAGAAATCGATACCGAACATTTTGCAGAGGAAGGGGGACAACCCTTCTGCTCCGATGAGAAATACCGGTTTCCCGTCGCGTTCGATTCTGGCACGGACGAACTTCGTGTTGCGGATCGCGGCGGGATACCGGGAGAGATCCGGGGGCGGAATCGGGCTCGCATCGAATTCCGGCGGCAGTTCCAATTTGAATTTCTCCGGCTGTTCCGCCGCGGCGGAACGGACCTGATTGCTTTTTTTCTGGACATCCAGCAGAAGAATTGCGGCGTCATCCTGTTCGGCAGCAGCGAAGCCGATGGATTTCTCCTGCTCCGGCCGCTTGTCGTCGGCAGTTTCAATTACAACCTTATCCATGTAGACATTTCCCACGCCTGAAACATACAACTTGGCCCGGCATTGCACCGGAGCTTTTCCATAAAGCTCCGAAGGGACGGAAAAAATTCCATTTTTCAGAACAACGTACTGCCGGGAACTCCCGGCCGGAAGAAAGAACAGAATATTCAGATTCTCCCCCCCCACGGTCAGCCACGCATTGAGTGATCTTTTCTTCGCCGCCGCCGTCGGATGGCAGACGAAGGAGCCCTTCTTGTCCGCAGCGGAAAATTCGAGGCTCAGATGACCGTCCACCTGTTCGTTATCCCGCTTGATGCAGTAGGAAACCCGGTATTTCCGGTCGGGAACAAGGGTGAAAAGTTCCGTCGAACTCTGCCCGCGGGAATCCGGTTCGGCAGCTTTCAGCTGCAGTGAATGTTTCCCGTCGAACGCCTCCCGGTCGGTGACGAAGCACTCTCCGCGCCCCCGCCAGAAATTCCCCTTTCCCGACCAGTTCGGAATCCCCGGCAGCCTTTCCCCCTCGAAAGAACCGTTTCCGACCAGAGGAGTTCCGGCCGAAAGCATGAACCCTCCCCAGAATGCAGCGGTAACGATGAATCGCGCTGTTCTCACAACCACCTCCAGTTTCCAATGACTTTTTCTGTTCAGAAATATTTTCGACCGTCCTGCCAGATGCTTGTCTGATCGTAAATGATCCAGAGCGGATCAGCACCGTACCCTTCCGCCCCCCGGCTGGTGGACGCGACATTGCCCCCATGCGTCAAATAGTTGATTCTCGCGGAATGGCGGAAGGCCAGCAACCGGCTGTTCACCGTGGAGTAAATCGCCAGATACTCATAATTATAATAACTGCCCATGGTGCTTTCCTCCTGTTGCTCCGGACCTTTGTCGCCACGCCCCATGTCGAACAGGATGGCGACCTTTCCGGCCAGCCGGTGGCCGTTTGTCTGCAGGCGTCCCATGCGGAACAGATCGGTCGCCACGTACTCATTGTAAATGTACCCGCGACTCCTGCCGGGCGTGAAGAGCGGATTCACCACACCGGCCGGGCAATGAAAAATCGGCGGCCCCCAGTCACTGCCGTCATGCCGGTACCCGAGATAACCGGCGAGCTGATAGTCCCAGTTCCTGCAGACATTCTTATCTTCGGGAGCACGCGGCATCCAGCCGTTGGAATCCGCTTCATACATTCCGAAGGCGAGTCCGATCTGTTTCATATTGCCGATACAACCGGCCTGGCGGGCCTTTTCACGCGCCTGATTCAGCGCCGGCAGAAGCATTCCCGCCAGAATGACGATAATTGCAATTGTGATGAGAAGTTCTATCAAAGTAAAAGCCGCCGCTCTCCCTCTGTTTTTCGCCGGAAACCAGGCGCATCTTCTTCCTGCGGACTTCATCATCTCATTCCTCCTCTCCTGTACAGTGATTTTGAACTTTGTTCGAACACCCTTCCGTCTCCATGAAAATAAAATTTGAAATGACAACCCCTTTCCTTCTTCAGCATCGTATTCCCGAAAAAAACAACGCGTCTTCTCCCTTCATTCGACATCTGAATAAAGCCGGTATCTGCTTCGATCTGCCTCGGTTACTGTTCGCAGGACACGGCAGGGATTGCCGGCGGCCAGAACGCCCGGCGGAATGTCTTTCGTTACGACACTCCCCGCACCGATCACGCTTCCGTCACCGATGGTCACCCCCGGCAGCACGATGACATTGCCGCCGATCCAGACATCATTCCCAACGGAAATCGGCAATGCGTACTCCAGCCCCTGATTGCGCAAATTGACATCAAACGGATGCCCGGCTGTGTAAAAGCTGCAATTGGGCGCAACGAAGACATGATTCCCGAATTTCACCTTGGCATTGTCGAGGATCACACAGTTGAAATTGGCATAAAATCGCTCTCCGATCTCAATGTTATATCCGAATCCGCAGAGAAAAGGCGAAGCGATGTAGAATTCGCCCGCGATTCTTCCCAGAAGCTGACGGAAGAGTGCGAGCCGCTCCTTCTGCCGGTGCGGTAGCAGACGATTCACTCTGGCGCACAACTTCACCGCCCGGTAATGCTTTTCGACAAATTCCACATCGTTTGCATCGTACAGAAATCCGGCGGCGGCCTTCTCTGTTTCCGTCATTGTTTTCAGCTCCATCGCAGTTGCCGGGCAATCGGCGGTTCATATTTCCTGCTCGAAAATCAGCCAGCCGGCGCATTCAGGATTGTAATCTCGATGCAGAAGGCGGTTTTCCCACGGTTCACGCCTGACCCAGCCGTCCGTTCCACTCCAGATGTTGATCCTCATCGGGAATCCCCGGCGGTGAAATCCATCAAACGTCTTCAACGGGATCCGGATCGTCAACCGGCCGTTTCCCCGTTCGTAACGGAAGACGGGGAGCTCCCGGAATATAAGCGGATACAAATACGGCTCCCCCGTCCGGTCAAAATCGATCCGCAGCGGCGGCCAGAGGCGGCACGGTTCGATTTCCACCGAGAACTCCCTGCCCCCGCAGCCGTCGATGACGATGGCAAGCTCTCCGGCATCGTACCAGGAGGTCCAGCGCATCCCGGTGCCGCCGACCTTTTCCATTTCGCCGGACGGAGATCCGCGGCGACAGAGCGTTTGAGGCCCGACCGGTCTTTCACCGGTGTACTCGGCGATGAACGGAGCATCCGGACGGAATTTCGGGAAATCCACTTCCAGCAGATACCGGAGCAGTCCGATCCGCGCGTCCAGTTTTTCCGGAAAGAACAGATAGCCTTCCGCCTCGGAGTGATATCCCAGGCGGGAGTCCTGTTCGCAGAGATGTTTCATGGCTTCCGTATTTCCGATTTCATCCAGCACGATCTTTTCCATGGCCTGCCGGTGATCCTTATGCTCGAAGAACATCTCTTCGCGCAGCGAGTAGAACTCCAGCAGATTGACGGTGCTGCGCATCTGAAGGGAAATCGCTTCCGCGAGATTGATGTCGGCGATCCGGGCCGGATCATCCGCGAAATACGTTCGCAGGGCGGCAAGGATTTCCACCCCTTTCCGCCACGATTCATACATCCGGCGGCAGAGGATCAGCGCCTCCTCCAGAGTGTGCTGGAACACCAGACACTCTCCGATGCGGTCACCGCTGACCTCCGGGAAGTTCTTCAGGATCCAGCTCGGTGCAATCGGCGCATCAACCGGAAAAAGGTGCAACGGCCACACAATCGAATGGTGCAGCGGGCCATACCATTCGAACGCAATGTTTCCCGGAAATTGCCGGTATCCTTCCGCGAAATGTTTCCACGCCGCGACCGCCTCCGGCGCATACCGCCGCCAGACAGGACGGGCCAGCATCAGCAGGAATGCCTCTTCCGATGGCGGAAACGGTTCAAAAGAGAGTTCCCCCGCCGCCCGGTTCATCAGCCCCGGATAGTTCCCGAAATACCAGCACTGCATCACCGCATAAATCCCCAGTTTATGCATTGTACTGTATTTCTCATACAGATTGCCCGGCACCGGAATGAACGGCACAGAGGCGTCTTCGTGGGAACAGCCGACCTGTATCTTGGCCGCCGTTCTGGGGTGGTGTGCCGCAATGTAACGGAACAATTCCGAAGGCCCGGGATACGCCAGGGAGTAGTCGAAGACATAGCGCTTCTTCCCCAGCTGCTCCAGGGTGCCGCCGGATTCAAAATTGAACATGATCCCGCTTTCTTGCGGCCAGCGAGAGGTGGCATGTTCCAGATATTCCATCAGGGCGGAACCGTCGCGCTGCTCCGACGCATAAAACCAGCCGATGAATTCAGCATCCGGATTCGCTCTGCGGATCGCCGCAGTCATGAGAGAAGCGAGCTCCTGATAAATTTCCGCCGGATCGCGCCTGGAACAACGGGGACAACGGCAGCGCGCTCCGCCCGGGAACATATGGCTGACGCAAGCCCCGTTATCTTCACCGAACATGATGTTGATCACGCCGCCCAGTCCGGGAACGGCGGTGAAGAGCCGGTCGAGCGCCTCCGCCATGTAATTTCGCCCCGCGACCGTCGAAGTACAGAAGAAACCAGAGTGACCGCAACTCCCGCCGAACAGCTCCGGATGCTGTTCCGCTTCCGCCCACGGAACGGAAAACGGGATATCGCCGAACATCTTCGGTTCACTGAAAAAAATGTAGACCTTGATCCCGTACCGAGCACAGCTCCGCACAGTCCGGCGAAGTTTTTCAAACCGGATCCCGGCGTCCCGGCCGTATTCAGGAAATATGCGGGAGGGAATGTCCTGAAAATACATGGTAAGCCAAAGACCGTTCACGCCTTCATGCGCCAGCTTGTCCAGGTATTCCCCGGGATAATAGTCGATGTCGTTCGTCAATTCATCGATGAAAAACGGCGGCCGATAGGTCGGCCCGAAAAAACAGCGGGAAATGCGGTGTTTCACAAAGGGCCTGCGTTTCCATTCGCCCGCGGTAAGGGCGGGGCCTTCCGCCTCGCGGATCCGATCTTCCAGAAAATAGATTCCGCGACGCATTCCGGCGGAATCCGACGCTTTCACCACACACGACTCCGCAGTGGCGGAAACGAAGTACTCCTCCGCCAGCAGCGAACCGTCCTGTTGAAATCGAATCGGATAGGACCCCGGCCGCTCCGGAATCCCTTTCGCCTGCAGTACACGCCGCAGAGAGAGAAATGCGGTTTCAAGCTCCTCTTCCGCCGCCGGATATTCCACCCGCAGTTCCGCGCCGTATCTCATGCACTCCCGGGTCACGCCGGCCGGACATCCCGTCCCCTCCGGGAAAAGATAGACCGGCGCACTTCTGAGATCATCGATGAATGTCATCGCCTCCCGCGGCGGCTGCGGGATCTGTGAGAACGCTTCGATATCTTTCCTGTTCATAACCGAAATCCCATTTCATTTTTTCGGATCAGCGGCGAAGCAGTGGGGTTCTCTCCACCGGCGATCTGCACTCACAACTCCGTCCAGCTGAGATCTTCGAATTTCGTGGAGAAAATTTCGATTCCACTGTCGTGGATGCAGGTGCCGGTTTCCCAGCGCAGGCCGAAATCCGGTCCGGAAAAGAAGGTATCGACCTGGAACGTCATGTTCTCCTTCAGTTCGTATGAGGAAACCGACTCCATCCACGGCTGTTCCACCTCCATGATTCCGATCGCATGGCAGGGGCCGTAAAGCATGTAGTCTCCATAACCGGCCTCGCGGACGAATTTTTCCCACTGGATTACGACTTCCCCGGCCATTTGCCCGGCTTTCATGAAGTCATAGGTCTTCCGGTGTGCCTCCAGCCCGAAAGTGACCAGATCTTTCTGCAGGCCGCTCCATTTTCCGAAGATCACCGGCATCCCGATGGAGGAAGAGTATCCGCCAACCCTGGCTCCGATATTCAGCTGAATGAGTTCACCGGGCTCGATCACCTTGTCCGTCGGACGGCAGATGGCGTTGTTTGTCCGCGCTCCGCAGAAACAGTACAGGGCGTGCCCCTCATATTCTCCGCCATTGCGATAGATTTCCCGCTGTGCGATCCCGATCACCTGCAGTTCGGTCATGCCCGGTTTCATCTCCTTCAGAACGGCTTCAAGGGCAATTTCGCTGATTTCAAACGCCCGGCGCATACAGGCAAGTTCACTCTCGGACTTGATGAAACGCAAAGCCAGCAGAGTTTCATCGGCTTTTACGAGTTCGACCTCCGGCAACTCTCGCTGAAGGGAGAAGTAAACCGGCAGTGTCATGACGGAGAACCCGACCAGCCCAAGCCTCTTCAACGGCCGCCCCTTCATCGCCAGTTGCACGATATCCCGGTAATGAGCAACCGGAATCCCCGGATATTGCGGTTCTGCGGATTCCCGGTATTCGATCATCTTGCGGATGTCGGGAATCATGCTGCGCCCCATGGCATATTTTTCGCTTTCCGGACCGATCAGCAGAACGGGCGTTCCGGTCGCAGGGACGAATACTCCGGCCGCCTCAAAGGTCGGCCAGTAGTCCGTCAGATACCGGATATTGGCGAAGTCGGCCTCATTGCCGTGGACCAGACAGGCATCCAGCCCGGCAGCCCGGATATTCTGCTGGAACATGGAAATGCGGCTGAGAAATTCCTGTTTTGCGATGGCGGGAGTCATTTTTTCAATTCCTTTATATTTGTTCTCTGGGATGGTTATCGCAACGTCATCGAAATATTTTATTCCGTCTGTGGAGTTTCGTCCGCCAGCTCCCGGGCAGTACGGAATACCGCGCCGGATTCCTTCAACAGTTCAAGCAGCAGATCGAACTGCTCCACTGCGTAAGGACCACAGTTTTTCACAATGAACGGATCGGGCAGGACGGCTCCCTCCCCGTAATGAAGCAGCCCTTCCGGCATCGGATGAAACTCCCACGGATGCATATAGAATGCCAGGCAGGGGGCTACGCCGCGCGCCCGGACGCAGGCCGTGAAATTCCGGACATGCTCCATCAGCGCGGCTGCACCTTCCAACCGCCAGAGAGGCCATTGATCGAGGTCCCGCCCATATGGGTCGGAGGATTTCATGGAAAGATCGGCGAAATTGGGAATCTCGACCAGCTTCATTCCGCCTCGCCGGGTCCAGTCTCCACTGTCGGGATGGTAAGGCTGCAGTTGTTCCTTGAAATAATACATGGGATAACTGACATCGGCTTTATACCCCAGTTTCTCCAGGGCATTGACCACGGCGGTGGAACCGAAAAGCCGGGGACAGCGGAACGACACCGGCCGGACACCGCAGAGTTCTTCAATGATCTGCGTGTTTTTCCTCAACCGGTTTTCCACCTCTTCCGAAAGAACGGGAACCATTCCCGGGATGTCAAACAACGGTTCGCCGATGGTCTCATGAAAAAGCGTATGAGCTCCGATTTCGTGACCGCATTCCGCAACCTGTCGTAGCACTCCGGTATTTTTCCGTGCGGCGTCCGCAGTGAAAAAGAATGTTGTCCTGACATCATGTTTTTCCAGTACGGCAAGGATTTTCTCCGTTCCGGGCTGGAAACCGCGGTACCACGGGGTCCAGCTGCCGATATCGGTTTCCATATCAAATCCCAGCAGAACTCTGCTCTCTTCCATCACACCCTCCCTTCAACTGAAAAAAAGATTCCGACATTCCGAAAGATTGCGTCAGCAGCCGTTCAAGTTCTTCCCGCGGTCCCTGATAGAAGCGGGTTTCTGAAACGAGATGCGAACCGGTAACCAGCCCGTCCGCCGAAAATTCCACCGGGGCAATGGTCTCCAGTTCAAAAAAATCCATCGCGCCGCCGTTGAAAATGCTGTATTGATCCGCCGCCCCGAAAACACCGGCTTGCTGAATATTGTCCGCAATATCGATCCGACGTCCCTGCCCCGGCAGGGAACTGCGGAGGATCAGCAAGTTACGGTTCGGATCATAAGCGCCGATGAATTCCGGCCGGGCGGAAGCCTTCACGCCGATTTGGAGCCGTTCGGTGCCGCCGAGATGAAAGCGGAAGAAGCCGGCACCGAACTCCAGTGAATCCGAGGGATCTCCGTAATAAGTGCGATTGATGGCCTCAGAAGCATCGGATACCCCGCGTAACTTTCCAAATGCCACGATACCGTCACTTCCCGGAAATTGCTCCAGAGACCAGGCGGCAATCACTGCCGACTCGGGAGCACATGGGGAAGAGAGCAGCAGAAGGTCTTCTTCGCGATATCCGGTAAACCGCACGGCTCCGGAGAGAGCAATCGCTTCGGGAGCCAGCGGAAAAATGCCTCTGCGAAATTCAACTTCCATTTCATATCCCCGCCGATTGTGTAGCGTCACCCGCCGGGAACAGACGGGAAAGGGTGCGGCAAGGAACGTTGAAGCTGCACAATTGACGCCCGGCTGAACAAGCCACGAATTCCCGCAGTCATTCAGATAGTTGAAGGCGAACTCGCCTCCTTCCGGAGCCGGCCAGAGGGAGTTGCCGCCGATATTGTTGAACTTCATCGGATCCGGCGCTGCGGCGATGTTTTCATCATACCGGTGAAGCAGCTTTCCATCAAGTTCGACGAAAACACGTCCCTGCTTGACAGCATCCAGCATCACCCGGCCATGGCCACAGTAGAAGTTGTTTCTCAAAAATTCCATATTTTCCCGCTGTGTATCTGTTTTAATTATACGCAAAACAATGTAAAAAGCAAGATGCAGGAACCGGGAATTTTCTGTTATGAATATATATCGATATAATTTTGACATCTTACCATTTCTTTGTTATAAATACTCAATTTAATAATATCGATATAGGATCAGTTCCGGCGAAATCATATTAAAAGAAAAATACTGGTTGATGTTCTGCATTGCAGGTTTCAAACCAACCATGGTAAAATGACGCTGCGTGAAAACGAGCCCAGGAAGATTTTCCCCCCCCAACCTGGCGGCGTCAACATTAGCGGGACGTCTAGCGGACAACCAAGTTCCTGACGTAGAATAATGTACTATCTCTTTGCGGAATCAAAACTCTCCTGCAGGGCTGGGAAGTCCTGTAGGCAAGCCTTCGAAAAAGAACTACGATCGTTCCGAAAGCTGGACAATTTGACTTGGTGTAAAATGACCACTAGAAAGGAAGAGTGTTTCTATGAAAAAAATGGTGTCCAATCTCGTAATTCCATTTGTTTCTGAGTAATTACAGATAACAAACGAGGTCACAGGAGAGACCAGAAACGTAATCTCGCAAACTTCATTGTTACGAGGAGGAAGCATTCAGGTGGCCTGATCATAGGAGCGGCAAAGAAAATTAGAACGCCCTCTACCGGCTCTGCAACCGGTAGTGGGTTTGATGTTATTTGGAGGAAAAGTGTCGCCCGCAGGCGATGTTTTTGCCAGAGCTGTTCCAATTCCTAGCCCTGGCGGCAGAGAATTTTGCTGTTCAGCGACTTCTTTTTTCGGGGGTAAGGTAATGTGACCAGACTTACCATATAGCAATGGAATGTAAGTTGCAAGTTACTTGCTTGTAATATATTTCATTATTCAAAAAGAGTTGCTTTCTGCCGGGTTTTGTTGAAATATGTGAGATTTCCGAGAGGTCTGGTTGCAAAAAAGGGCGAAGAGGGTATATTAACACCGGTTGTTTGAGAATTGGAAGCCGTATTTGGTAACGAATGGTAACGAATGGCACCATGTCCAGAGATAGGAGTCAGACAATTTTTCCATTGCCATTTTTTACCATAAATCGGATCGAATTGCCGTTTTTTACCGTTTAAAGGTGGTGGGATTCTTTCTTGAGCGGCAAGCCAAATTCGATATTTTTACGCTCGAAAATCGCATTTTACAGCGAATTTTGAGCTTGTTTGAAAAGTGTCGGGCGCTCACACCAGCTCCACCATTTTTTTGATTCTCCGCCGACCGGTCTTCTGGTCGGTTTTTTCGTTTCGGGGGTAAATTTGAGCTCAACTCGCGTTTTGCCCGAAAGCGGAGAATCTCCACTTTTCTCTTATGAAGGTGTGTTTCAGACCCTCTCCCGGTAAATTCTCCGGGGGAGT
>NZ_DBEXAY010000098.1:0-4437 GCF_048170485.1 Victivallis sp.
CGGCCGCACTCCGTAGAGCTGGGCAAATCCGACCGTTCCGACTCCGGCGGTGCGGGAGAGGATAATCTCTCCATTCCGGAACTCCACCGAGGCGGGGCGGTGCTGGAGGGTGAGCAGCCGGGGAACTTCCGGATTTTGGGAACCGCCCAGAATCAGCAGCCAGTTTTCCGAGAGGTCGCGCCAGTGGAACTGCGCAAGTTCTCCGCTCCCGAGCAGACGGATTCCCTGCCGGGTGGGGATGGCGAGGCGCAGAGGCGCTTTCGCCGCTCCGGAGAGGGGGGCGATCGCCATCCGGGGCGCGTCGGTGTCGATGAGAACTCCGGGGGCCAGCCAGCTGCCGGCAAGTTCCCAGCGGATCTTTCTGCCGTTGAGGCTGTAGGTGTAGCGCCAGCTCCGCGAAGTCCAGTTGATCGAGCGGGGAGTGGACTCCATGCCGACATATTCCGCACCGTCCGGACGGAACCGGAGCATGGTTTTCGAACCGTCCGGATTGACGAAGTAGTTGCGTTCCAGCCGGTCCAGCCGGGCGGTTTCGGCGAGGAGGTCCAGATTGCCGTGCTGCCAGCCGAAGAGGCCGAAGCTCTCCCGGCTCGCTCCCGGCTGCCAGCGGAGCTTGCCCGGTTCCGGAGCGAGAAGTTTGTTCCAGATGGTGCGGCTCAGCTCTTTTTGCGCGCCCTGTTCTGTTCCGGCGGTGCCGGTGCGGCGGAAGGTTTCCGCGGCGGCGTGATTTTTTTCGCCGAACTGCCGGACCGCTTCGGAGAGTTCGGCCGGAATGGTTTCCCCCCGTTCCCGGCGGAACCGGAGTGTGCTTTCCTGCGCCTCCTGCTCACGGAGCAGTTCCGCGAGTTCCCGTCCGGCGGCCAGCTGACTGCTCAGTGCATGGTAGCGGCGGCTCAGCTCCCGGAAGGGGGCGATCTTCTCCCGGTCGGGACGGTTCTCCGCCGTGAGACGGTTGAACCTTTTCGTCAGGACGTCGAATTCCTCCGCCGCGCCCGGAGGCGCGAGGCGCATCTTCTGCAGCGCGGCGAGCTGGTCGGCCAGAAGTTCGAAGCGGAGGCGGGCGTTTTCGGTGTAGTTCCGGATGGTGCCCGCGGGCGACAGAATCAACCGGAGCGATTCGAATTCCAGTTCGCTCTGCGGCAGTTTCCCGTCGGGATCAGGGAAGATGTAGCAGTAGAACCGGGCGGTCCGCTTCGGTCTGGTTTTGAGCCGGGCGAAGTCGATTTGATAGGTGTGGCGCTTGCCATCGGCGATGACGGGGAACTCCAGATCTTCCCGTTCGCCGCTCATCC
The DNA here is from genome assembly GCF_048170485.1 of Victivallis sp. NCBI lineage: Bacteria > Pseudomonadati > Lentisphaerota > Lentisphaeria > Victivallales > Victivallaceae > Victivallis > Victivallis sp. The sequence goes on from NZ_DBEXAY010000098.1 coordinate 1,293, forward strand.
AGTGAATCCGGAACCGCCCTTTGACCGGCTGTGCGACCGGCCGGGACGGGGTGAGGGTGAAGCGGAGCTCCGCCGCTTCGAGGTCACGGGTATCCATCCGGGCGAGCATTCCGGCACAGGTCCTCAGGTAGACGCCCGTTTTGCGGGGGGCGGCGGGGATGCGCAGCTCCAGAACCTTCTTCGCCCGGTCGGTCCGGATTCCGGAAAAGCCGGCCAGATCGAATCCCTGACCCCGCGCGTCGAGCCGCGGATCGACCTGGAACAGAATCTCTTCCGTTCCGAAAAGTTTCCCGGTTGCGGCAACGGTGCCGAGAAGAAAAAGAAGGATCGTTTTCCGGATTATGTTTTTCTGCACGTTTTTCTCCTTGCCTGAGCCGTTCACGCTCGTTTTGACCTCTTTTTGCGACGATTTTATTATGATGTAAAAACGGCGCAAAAACAAATTATTTCAATGCAAAACAGTGCAAAAAATACGGCAAAAAATGCAAATCCGAAAAGATGCCGGCGGAGAGTGACAGGAAAGCGGAAATCATCGCGGCAATCCGCCGGAGACGGTTCCGGCGGGTTGTCGGGGGAGGGGGAACTGGGGGAAACTGGTAAGACCGCTATGGGGTCCAGGGAAATCTCCGGCATGCGGCCACCCGGAGCTTTTCAAAACAGCTCTCAGTTGCCGCTCCTTTCTTTGATCTCTTCGATCTTCTGGCGGTCCATCAGGGAGATGTTCCCTTCGACGCGGCCGTCGTCGAGCGGATTATCCACCCGCGCGGCAAGGTCGATGAAGAGGCGGCGCAGGTCGACGCAGCCGCCGATCAGCATCCACACGGTCGAGATGATGCCGATGATGCAGGCCGCGATGATGCTGCCGAAGTAGAAGTAGGTGCTCCACCACTCTTCCGGCCAGGGGGAGACGGCGTTCCAGATCACCACCACCACGAACATGAACAGCAGCTGGTAGACGAAGCTGTAGAAGAAGACCGACCAGGCGATGATCTTGTCGCCGCGGGTGTATTCCGGGGTGATGTTGATCAGTTTGCTGAAGAGATTTCGCCAGGTCCAGGCCGAGTGGATCCGCTTTTCCCCGTCGATGCTGTAGATGCCGCGGTGGAGCATCTGATCGAGGTTGTAGGGTTTCCGGAAGGTGATCAGCGAGACGATCACGTAGCAGAGGATTCCGGTCATCATGGCGATGAAGAAGATCTCCATGGAGTTGATCGGGAATTTGAGCGGATCCATCTTCCAGACGATGTAGGGGGCGAAGGGCGAGCTGATCGTCTGAAGCATGTAATCGATCGATTCGCAGTAGCCGAGCCGGTCCAGCCACGGGTAGATGCGTTCCGCCCAGTTCTGCTGCATGATGATGCCGCCGACCGAAACCGCCGCGCCGCCGAACAGCGAGGCGAACGCGCCCGCGGTCGTACCGAACCGGCTGTAGAGACCGCCGATCATCACCGGTCCGGCGCCGCCGCACCAGATGCTGGTCATGATCGTGAGGAACATGTTGATATAGTCCATCTGGGCGAGAAAGATCGAGCCGCAGAGGAAGAAGATCGACACCCCCAGCGAGAGAAACCGCAGATACCAGAGGTGTTCATTCGGGGTGAGCGGTTTTTTCTTGAGCGGCATGATGATATCCTGCACGATGGTGGAGGCGGCGTTGAAGATGCGCGAATCGTCGGTCGAGAGCATCAGCATGACCATCAGCAGGGCGATCAGCCCGATCATACAGCCCGGCAGAATGTTGCGCAGCACCACCGGCATCATCATCTGATAGTAGAGCGTGCGGAATCCCTGATAGGTCGCGTTGCCGTTCTCCTGGGCGGTCAGAATGTCGGCGGCCTTGCTGAGATAGCGGGTGTCGGGGGTGTCCGTGCGGGAGAATTTCTCTCCTTCCGCGAAGACGATCTCCGGCTGGGCGGCGAGGGTGGTCACCACCTGGTTGCGTACGACGTGGTCTTCGACGGTTTCGGCGGCGACCTCGGCGGCGAGTTCGTTGCGGATCGCCTTCGCCTGCGAGGCGAAATCCTTGTGGGCCATCAGCGTGATCATGCCGATGGCGATGATCATGCACATGAGGAAACCGAAGCCGTTCCGCCAGGAGCCGATGATGCCGGCCATCTTCTGTTCGTGTGGACTTTTTCCGCAACCGCTGGTGTCGTTGCCGATCCAGCTGGCGCGATTGAGGATGTTGTTGGTGACGGTGACGACCAGGGCGAAGAGGTTGAAGTCGCGGAGCTGATTGATGTCATACGGATTGAGGAAACTTTCCCCCTCGATGCGGTTGGCCATGATCGGAGCGATCTGCGCGGACCAGGAGAATTCGCCGAGGATGAAGAAGACGAAGATCACGAAAATCGGATAGCTGATCAGCCCCTGGAAGCAGTCGGTGACGATCAGCGAAACCCGTCCGGCCGGCCAGATCACCACCATCGCGAGGATGAGACAGAGGATCAGCACCAGCACGAAGGAGGGGATGGTGATACCGAACACGTTGACCGCGTGCGGCAGACCGAGAAAGTAGATGAAGAACCGGGCCGCGACGGCGGGTCCGATCGCGTTGGTGAGCATTTCGGCGATGGTCCGGAGCGAGGCGGCGAAGATGCGGAAGGGGCGGTTGTAGCGCAGTTCGAGGAACTGGCCCATCGACATTGCCTTGGTTTCGCGAAAACGGTAGAGACAGTATCCGGTGAGCGAGGTGACCAGCGAGATGGGGATGATGATGTTGTTCCAGAAGTTGAGTGCGAAACCGCACTGATACTGCTGTTCGACCATGGCGATGATGGTGATGACGCCCAGCATCGACGAGAGGTCGCCGACCGAGATGACGTATCGCCCGGCGACGCGTCCGGCGGCGAGATAATCCGCCACACCCCGCACGTATTTTCTGGAATAGACGGCGAGCCCGAGGATGCCGATCAGCGGAATCAGCATGACGCACCAGTTGATGAAACTCATGATGACACTCCCTCTGAATATTTGAGTAAAACAGCTGGAAAACGGATATTTTCCGCACCGCAACTGCCCGCCGCGGTTGAAAGGAGCGGTTTGTTTGCCGCTGCGGCTTCTCGAATTGCTCTGGATGCGGGAACCTCCCGTTTTTGTTAAATATATCGATTTTTTATGCAAAATCAATAGAAGAAATGAATAA
>NZ_DBEXAY010000099.1:0-18433 GCF_048170485.1 Victivallis sp.
ATCCGGACAAAAGCCGCATTGTCCGGCCAGGGACTGAAGGATCTTCAATAGACCACTTCGAAGTAGGGTGTGCCGTATTCGAGCGTGGAGGTATCCCACGCAAAATGGAGCGCGCCGTTTTGGAGTTCCACCGGCAGCTCCCGTTCGCGCGAACCATTCAGATTGAGCGCGTAAACTTTTGGCGTACCCTTCCGGCTGGTTTTCAGCGAGAAATCAAATCTGCCCGCACGCATCAGCTGTTGCATGTCGCCGACATCGAGTTCGGCGTCGAAGTTCTCGGTGGAGAAGACCGCGTTCTCCGCCGCGAACATCGTCCCGATCACCACCAGCAGCCGCCCGGAATCCGCCACCGGCTTCTCATTCTCCAGCGAAATCGCCGCGATGGTGCAGGGGGTGCTCGCCGACTGCACCGACAGCGCCGAGAGCTTCACCGCGCCGCTCCCTTTCACCACTGCCGCCTGAAACTTCGGCGCGTCAACCGTCAGCGTGTGGTTGCGCACGTCGGTGCGGATTTCGCCGGTCTCGCTCTCGAAGAGCCCGGAATCCACATCGGTCCGGTTCCCCGCCGGAAGCACCCCCGCCCGGCGGAGGTTCGCCACCTGCTGCCGGAGAATCTCCAGATTCCGCCGGTTCTCCTCGTTCAGCTTCACCCACATGCCCATGCTCCGGGCGGCGGAGAAGTGCTCCGGCTCCACCTGCAGCGTCGCCGCCGGATTGGCCGGATTGCGGTAGTCGGAACCGATTTTCGTCAGCAGAAAGAGGGCGTTGTATCCACCCCCGATCGCGCCGGTGTAGTCGGGGGAGTTCAGCACCTTTTCCGGCACGTGAAACGAAACGGCGTGTTTCGCGCTCCGGATGTCCCCCCGCTGCCAGCCGAAAGCACAGAAGAGCGAATTCATGACGCCGGAAAGACTTTCCGCCGCGTCGAACGCATTCGGCTGAAACGGCTGATAATAGAGCTTGACCGTATTGCTGTGCGGCGTGAGCATCTGCCAGTCCTGCAGACTGGCGAAGGCGGCCCACACCGGCGGCGCCTCATGGGCGAAACGGTTGTAGCCGCAGTGGGAAAACTCCGTCATGAAGAACGGCTTGCCAAGCACCCGCGTCGCCGCCGCACGGCCGAGGTAGTTGTCGAAGAGCGAAAGCGAACTGGTCTGACTCACTGTCGCCATCGTCCCCTTGAGCCACGCACCGTAGTGAAGACGCTGGCGGTAGTTCGGGGGATAGAGCGCCGCCTTCCCCGGATGGGCGAAATAGGTGTGCATCGCCACCGCGTTGAAATCTCCGCGGGCATCCCCTTCGAGATTGCGCATGAACATATCCCAGTTGGTGACGAATCCCTGAAATCCGGACTCCTTCACCACGCCGAGGTAGAAGGCGTTCATCGCGGCGATTTCGCGGCGCAGAAACTTCCGGGCGGCCGCACCGTCGGCACTGTCGGCGCGCAACAGGTCCCCGCTGAACGGCGGCACCGTTTCGGGGGCCGCAGGATTCCAGTATCTCCGCCACTCCGGCGTGAAGAGCGCGATCTTCCCCCCTTTGTTGAAGTTGAAGAGATGCTCCTGCTCGTTGAAGAAGGTGATTCCGACCAGCTGAGGATCGTCGATCAGCGCCTTCCCGGTGTAGGGATTCGGCCGCTTGAGCAGAAAATCGAATCCCGCCTTCCAGTGGTTCCGATAGCGGGGATCGTGAAAAAGCCGAAAGCGGGCATAGGTGGAATCATCCGTCTTGACCGCACCGGTGAACATCTCCGAACTGGTGACGATGTCGAGCATGAGATAGATGCCGCGGTCGCGCAGACATTTCAGAAGATAGTAGTAGCGGTCGGCGAACGCCGGGTCGATCGTCAACGCTTCCACACTCTGGGCCATCGGCACTTCGGCGAGCGCTTTGCGCGCCTTTCCCTGCTTCGGCAGACCGCTGTTCCCGGCGAGACCGGCGTCGAGAAAATGAAAGCGGATCACATTCATCCCCGCCAGGCGGATCTCCTCGGCGAACTCCTCGATCTCCGGATGAGTGAACTTGTAAAATGCGTGCGACCAGTCCCGCGGCGTGAAGTTGAATCCACGCAGCCGGACCGGTTCCTCCGGCGCCGCCTCGAAATAGAGCCGCCCCGTCCGGTCCGCCCGGAGCCGGCCGCAACGGTCGATGTCATAGCGCTTCACATACTGCGAAAGATCGAGCGCGGAACCGGGAATCCGTTTCCACTGGTCGATCCTTTGCGGCGTGATGTGCTTCCACTGGACAGGATCCATCTTCACCGGCCGCCACTCCTTCCCCCGCTTGAGTTCGGTAATCCGGCTGATCTTCTCGCGGAACGGCACCGCACCGCAGACGAACTTCCAGCCCGCCGAACCGCTCAACACCCGGACCGCAATCCGGTTTCTCCCCTTCTTCACCGGGAAATTGAAGATGTGATCAGTCGGCAGGTAGGTGGACTCGCGGTTGCCGGTGGCAAGCGTATCGTAGACCAGTTCCCCGTTGACGTAAAATTCGAACCAGTAATCGGCCGCACAGCCGATCTGCATGACCCCATCCTCTTTCGCCTTGAACTCGTTGAAGAGCACCGCGGGGCGTTTCTCCCCCGGGGAACTGCCGTACTTTGCAACATCGAGAACACCGTCCTGCAGCTCCACCGTCCTGCCGGCGACGCCGCCCAGCGTTTCCGGAACACTCCGCACCTGTTCCAGCGAAACGGATTTCAACTCCGGCGAAAGGAAGAGCGTCCACTTCGGATTCAACGCGAGCGGGAGAAAGTTCACCACCTTCTCCAGTTTGACGCCCCCCACCAGGAAGCGGGTTCCCTTCGGGAGTTTCCCCGCCATCAGCATCGGCGAACGGATCACGCCCTCATACGCCGCTTTTGCCGTGAACTCCCGCGAAATCTCCTGCCAGGAGGTGGTCACGGTAAAGTTGCGCTGCGAATTGCCGATCATCGCCCACGGCTTCTGATCCTGAATGCAGTTCGCCCCCATTTCGGCGGAGCGATCGGCCTTGATGCAGAAGCGGTAACGGTAACGCCCCCCCGGCACAATCGTCTGTTTCGACACGAAATTGATCTGAAGACTCCAGGGGGAACTCCCTTCCTTCGCCTCCAGAATCGTGAACTCCCCGCAGGGATCCCCCGCCGGCGTACTCTCCTGCGCCGGGCGGAACGAGACACGTTTTGCATCGTACCGCATCCCCGGGACCTTTTCCCCCCTGAAATCCCACTCCTGCAAGAGTTCCGCACCGGGCAGCGAAAGCGTCAGCCCGAACAACAATGCAAAAAACAACCCTGGATTCATACGTCACACCACCTTTCTTGTTATCTTATCAACGTGATCGATCACTTCGTGCAATTCATCCCTCCGCCCCCCGCTAGAGATAGGGGAACCAGAAACCGCAGCTGCCGCAGGCGGGATCCGCGGTCACCCCGACATGGGAACAAGTTGCTTCCCCGGGGCGGATGCTGGAAACATGGCCGTCGAAGTAGAGGATCGTATTGCGGTTTTGATGGCTCCATGCGCCGGTCTCCACCTTGCTCAGATTGCCGATGGCAGAAGTTTTCTGAAACTGGTTCACCCCTTCCGCCCAGAATGCAGCTGAAGATGGCTTCCGGACCCGGCTGATTTTATGAAACCAGTAACTCCCATCCGTGACTGCGGCGCGTGTATCCGCATCGACTCGCATTCCGTAGAGCCCGAAGAACTTGAAATGTTTCTCCTTCTGGCTGCAACCGCTGTTATTGCAGTATTTGACATCGGAGAGCGACGCAAACGGGAATGCCTTGTTGAACGCGGACTGACAGACCCGGGCCACCGGTACCGATGCAAAACGGCTGCAAACCCCTTTCGCCAGCCCAAGAGCCTCATAAGCATAGGACTCGTGCCCTTTCGAATCGACGTAGCCGTAACAGTACATCTTCCAGTCGGTCGTCATGAGCGAGATGGTGTCCTTGTTGTTGTTCAGATACCCGAGCACACTCAGGGAAAGCTGTTTCATGATGTTGCAACAGGTGGCGCTCCGCGCCCGTTCCCGCGCATTGTTCAACGCAGGCAGCAGAATCCCGGCAAGGATGGCGATGATCGCCACAACGACAAGAAGTTCAATCAGAGTAAAATACTTTTTCATCTTCTTCTCCCGGTTGGACCGATGTTCCAGTGGATTGCACTTTTTCATTATACTCGAAAAACAAAAAATTAGCAACCCCCGGACCTCGAAAATCGCCGCAAAAAACCGCAAACGCAGATTTTCCGTACCCGCTGAAAATCATCTTGCGAAAAAAATCCATCCGGCACTTGCATCCCGGCGGAATCACTGCCATCTTATAGCGTTACAGTCACGGAACCCCGAAACAGCAGGCGCCCAATGAGTCCGGTCAGAAAAACAACGCTGCGCGATATTGCGGCAAATCTGGGGATTTCGATCTCGCAGGCTTCCCGCGCCCTGAACCGGAAGCCGGATGTCGCGCCGGAAATCCGGGAGAAGGTCCTCGCGCTGGCGAAGAAGCTGAACTACCGGAACACCTCCGGAAAACATGAGAAAACCATCGGCGTGCTGGTGCCCTGGTTTCAATACTCGTTCGACGCCTTCGTCGATGAGATCATCACGCAGACCAGACAGCGCAAGCTCCACATGATCATCTTTCCCCGCAACGATGTTCCCGCCCTCGACAGCCAGCTGATCGACGGCGCCCTCGCCGTCGGAGAGAGGATCTCCAGCGAATGGGGCAGACAGCACAACATTCCGCTGGTGGTCATCAACAATTTCGGCTGGGTGCTCGACCACGTGAATTCGGTTGTGCCCGATGCGGACGGCGAAAGCCGTCAGGCGCTGGAGCATCTCGTCGCGCTGGGCCACCGGAAAATCGCCCGGCTGCGCGGTCCGGTCGCCACCGACCGGGAACGCAACCGCGGCCTCGACGCCTTCTACCGGGCCGCGGAGCTATACGGAATCCGGGAATCGGTCCGCAACATCTGCGCAAACACGCCGGAAGAGATGGAAACGCACCTCCGTTCTCTGCTGGACGAAGGCTTCACCGCCTTCATCCTGATCCCGATCGAATGGATTTCGCGCTGCACAAAAACGATCCGGGACTGCGGCCGGGAGATTCCCCGGGATGTCTCGCTCATCGTCTACGAAGAGGACGCCGTCACGCCGTTCCAGTCGCCGCCGCTTACCGCATTCGCCATCAACTACGCCGAACTGGTGCGAAACGCGCTCGACCAGCTGCTTCTGGAAATCAACGGAGAAAAGGGGGAAAGTCAGATCGTCGTGCCGACCAGACTGATCCTCCGCGACTCCACCGGCTCCTGCCCCTCGGCCCCGCGATAGCGTCCGGCTGCCGGAATGCGTCTTTACTCTCCGGGTTCCGAATCATTCGCCGGCAGGTCCGGCCGCCGTTCCGGAACGGGAATTGCCCGCCGTGTGATTCCGCGGCGGAATTCGCCGGGGGTCAAACCGGTCCGCCGCTTGAAGAACCGCGCAAAATAGTACTCGTCGGACCAGCCGCACTGCCGGGCGATCTCCTTGACAGGAAGCGTCCCGCTGTGCAGAAGATAACGCGCCGCCATCAGCCGCGCCTCCAACAGCGTCGCATAGGGTGTGACGCCGAAAAAGGCCTTGTACAGAACGGCGAACCGGTTCGGACTCAGGTGGAGCGACGCCGCCATCTCCGCAACTGTGAAATTCCGGCGGCACTCATTGATCAGCCGGGTGCGCAACGCCTGAAATGCCGGGTAATGCAGAAGCTCGGCGGAGTTTCCACCCCCGAGACGTCCGGCGAGATCGCCCGCCCGCCGGACCGTGATCAGCAGTTTCTCCAGCGCGGCGGCGATCATCTGCTCCGAATGGCGGTCATGATGCCACAGCTCCAGCTTCACCTCACGCAGCGCATCTTCGAACAGCGCCGGATTTCCAGTCGACAGCAGACGGTTGCAGGGAAGCTCCAGCGCCTGCAGACGCGGTAGAAGAAATGCGCCGGCAACATAGCACCAGTCGTTGCAGAACCCCTCCCCGTCGCTGCCGTGTTTCCGGGGGAAATCCGGCGTGTGAAAGATGCACGCTCCGGGTGAAAACTCCTCCATTCCGGACGCGGTCAGAATCCGGCCCCGGCTGCGGAAGCACATCGCCAGCACCGCACTCCCCTCCGGCGGCCTGTCGTACCACTCCCCCGGGGCATGACGGGTCTGGACGTCCACCAGATAGGGCTGCGGGATAATCGTCGTGGAAACAAAAGTTTTGTCCATCAAAACACCATTTTTGTCCATTGCCGGAAAATCGGCGGTACCGTATACTATATCGCGTCGAAAGGAGCGCTGCAAATGAAAAAAATAAAACTGTGCGTCATCGGGGCGGGAGATCATGCCAGACGGTTCATCTACCCGTCGTTAAACACGATTCCGGATCTGGAAATTGTCGCGGTCTGCACCCGCACCGCCGCAACGGCGCAGGCCGCCGCCCGGAAGTATGGAATCCCCCGCGCATACACGAACTACCGGGAAATGCTGGAAAAGGAAAATCCGGACGGCACCGTCATCGTCGGCCCGCCCTCTCTTCACTGCCAGGCCGGGATGGCATGCATTGAGCGGAAGATTCCGTTCTTCTGCGAAAAGCCCTCCGCCCCCGATGCCGCCGGAGCGGAAACTCTCGCCGCCGCCGCCAGAAATGCCGGCGTGTTCGGCCAGGTGGGCTTCATGATGCGTCACGCCGCCTTCTTCCGTGAACTGGAAAAAATCCGCACAACAGCGGGCGACCCGGTGTACGGCACAGTCAACTACCTCACCAGCGGCCCGTATCGACACGATGTCATCTACGGAATGCCCGGTGTGGAGGACAGCGCGTTTCTGCATCGCTATCTGCTGGTGCAGGCGGTGCATCCGGTCAATTTCGCCACCGCGCTTCTGGGCAGAATCCGTTCCATCGATTCCTATGTCCGCTTCTCCGGCGCGGAGGATCTGGTGGTGGAAATCCTGCTGGAGGATCACGACAACCGCCGCTTCCGGGTCCTGCTTCACACGCTGGTCGCCCCCGGATACGGGAATCTGCGGTTTCAATCGGAGCTCTTCTTCGCCGACCGGACGATGCTCTTCACCGACGGTTTCGACCGGCTGGAGTGGAATCTCCCGGACCCGTCACAAAATGCCTCCCTGCGGGGGTGGCGGTTCGCTCCGTTCGGCGACAACAACGAACGGATGGGCTATCTGGGCGAACTGCGCTTCTTCTGCGACGCCCTCCGCTCCGGCGCTCCGGCGGATTCCCGCACCTCACTCGACGACTGCGCCGAAACCATGCGGATTCTGTCCGTCGTCCAACAGCAGTTCGAAGAGCGACGCGCCGCCCGGAAATAATCAACCTGCTCCCCTCAAAGGAAATTATACCATGAAACAACGGATACTCTGTTTTGAAGGCCTCGATCATCCCGACTTCGACGAAAAGGAATGTGTTCCCTCCGGTGACACGCGCTTTCTCAAGATGGATTTCACCACCGTCAGCCCCGGCACGGAACTCTTCTGCATCCGGGGCGGCGAAACATGCCGCCCCGGATACATCATGACCGGACACGATGAAACCGGGCGCCATTACTTCGTCTTCCCCTCGATGAGCGAAAGTCACAGCGCTCATTGCAACTGCCGGGCGTTCGGCCCGGAAACACTGCTGGTGGAACTGCCGGAGGGGTTTCCGCTGGAACTGGCCGGATTTCTTCGATTCGCCAACATCGGATTGCTGCCGCTGCTGCGCTTCGGCGCTCTGCCGACACACGTCGCGGTGATCGGACTCGGGCCGGTCGGCAACCTCGCCGCCCAGTCGGCCCGGATTCTCGGCTGCCGGGTGACCGGTGTCGATTGCTCCCCCCGACGGCGGGAACTGGCCGGGGAATGCGGCGTAGAAGAAACAATCACGCCGGAGGAGTTCGGCCGGCGGAAACAGACGTTCGACCGGGTGATCGACACCGTGTCCAGCTCGGGGACCCTCTCTGCCGCCGCGGCGGCACTCTGTGACGGCGGAATCTGCCACATGGTGGGAATCGTCCGGGAGGGAGAGCTGGCCGCCTCCACCCTCTGCCGGGAAATCTGGAACCGCGACCTGCGCTTTCTCTCCGGCTGGGAGATGAAACACCCCTTTGCCGCAATCCGTTCCAATCTGGAGCGGGCGGTCCGCTGGACGATGCAGGGGCGCTACCGCCTCGCGCCGCTGCTCACCGGCGTGATTGCGCCGGAGCTCCCGGCCATCGGAACGGCCTACCGGAATCTCGCCGACGATCCGGAACATCACTTCTGCTATGTGATCGACTGGCGCGGCGCAGAAGGGTGAGCCGCCGAATGCGCTGCCGCAGGCGGGGGGAAAAAAATTCCGCCCGGTTCGACGCCGGGCGGAACTTTCTCTCCGTCAAGTTAAAAGGCGACGGGTTTCCCGGTCGCGGCGGATTCGTAGATCGCATCGAGAATGCGCATCACGATCACCCCCTGCTCTCCGGTCGCCATGAACGGCTTGCCGTCACGCACCGCATCGACGAACATGTGGTAGGCGCTCCGCACCTCCGGCACCGGCGGATGCAGCTTGCAGTCATACTGCTTGCCGTCGATCTCCTGATAGTATTCGACGTCGTAGGTGTAGCCTTCGTTGAGGTTGTACTGGTAGATTCCGCCCTTGTCGCCGAGCAACCGGGTGGACATCTGTTCGTTCTCTTTGATGTTGCCGGCCCACGAAGCATCGAGCTCCAGCGTCGCACCGTTGCGGAACTTGATCATGGCACAGGCGAAATCCTCCACCGTGTAGTTTTTGACCAGCGACGGAGCGATCTTGTTGTAGGTGCTGCCCATCACCCAGGCGACCTCCGGATATCCCATCATCCAGAGCGCGAGGTCAAGCCGGTGCACGCCGAGGTCGATCAGCGGACCGCCGCCCGACTGCGCCTTGTCGTAGAACCACGAGCCGGACGCGCCTTCGGTGTTGAAGCCGGACCCGGTCCCGCCCGGAACGCCGCGGCGGCGAAGCCACACGCTGCGGGCGTAGTAGATCTCGCCGAGCCGCCCCTCCTCCACCAGCGCCTTCATCGCGCGGGACTGCGGAGTGAAGCGATAGCTGAAATCGATTCCGAGCTGGCGGCCGCACGCCTTCGCGGTCGCAAGCATCTCTTCGGCTTCCGCGGTGTTGAGCGCCATCGGCTTTTCACAGAAAACGTGCGCGCCCGCCTTCAACCCGGCGACGGTCAGATCCTTGTGCTGATTGTTCGGCACGGCGACCGAAAGGATGTCGAGCTTCTCATTGCGGATGAGATCGATTCCTTCGGAGTAGACCTTCTCGATTCCGAACTCCTGCTTCGCCCGTTCCCGCCGGTCCGCCTGCCGGTCGGCGACGGCAACCACCTCGACGTCGGGATGGGTCATGTAACCACGGAGATGGTTGTACCCCATGCCGAGCCCGATCACTCCAGCCTTCAACTTTGCCATGATTTCTGTTTCTCCTGATTTTTTGTGATTACTTATTGCTGCCGTCCGCATTCTGCATCACGCCCGCTTTGAACGCGGCGGGATCGACCGAACGGATCTCCTCCAGCGCCGGATAGCAGGGAGCACCCATCTCGCGGAAGAAGACCGGACGCGCCCAGCGGACCGCATTGCCGATCACCCGGAGGACATTTTCATTGTAGAAGTTCGAATAGGATTCATGGCCGGGCTGGAAGTAGAAGATTTTTCCATAGCCGCGCTCGAAGGTCACCCCGCTGCGGAAGACGTTGCCGCCCTCAAACCAGCTGATGAAGATCAACTTGCCGTCCTCGGGGATGTCGAAACGCTCCCCGTACATCTCCTCATGCTCCAGCTCGAAATACTCCCCGATCCCCTGGGTGATCGGGTGGAACGGAGCGATGTTCCAGAGCCGCTCCTTTTCGCCCGCTTCGCGCCACTTGAGCGAGCAGCTGCAGCCGGTCACCGCGCGGAAAATCTTCGAGAAATGGCCGGAGTGCAGCACGATCAGCCCCATGCCTTCAAGCACCCGTTTGTGCACTTTCGCCACGATGTCGTCGCGCACTTCGCCGTGAGCGCAGTGCCCCCACCAGATCAGCACGTCGGTGGTGGCGATCACCTCGTCGGTGAGGCCGTGTTCCGGCTCGTCGAGTGAAGCGAGACGGATGTTCAAATCATCGGCCGCGATGCCCCGCGCGATGGCGCCGTGGATGCCTTCCGGATAGATCTTCCGGATCGCCTCATGTTCCTTTTCGTGACGAAACTCATTCCAGATTGTGACGTTGATCTTTGCCATGTTTCACTCCTTGTTGTGACGGGATTTCCTGCCGTCCCTGGTTTAGTATAGAGGCACGCCAATGAAAAAACAAGTCCGTTTATCATTGTATTTTGTGATATTCATACACCTTTTGTGAGAAATGGTTGAAAATCTGTTTTTTTCGTGTAGAATAAGTGCGGGGAAAGGAAAATATCATGGAATTCAGAAACGTCCGGAAGTGGCAGGTCCACTTTGAAGTGCTCCGCCCGCTGGGGAATCTGCCGGTGCCGGAGGTCGTCGTCGAAGAAATACAGCATGAACGGCGCTACCGGCTGGACGGCCGGCTGCGCGGCGATGGCGGCGGCCAGCTCTCGATCACCATCGGCGGGCGCGGCGGCATCCGGATCGGCGGCGTCGACCATGAGCTCACGCCCGGCCGGGCCTTTCTGCACAACCACAACGATCCCGAGGTGTGTTACTACTACCCGCCCGACGGCACCGAGCCGTGGAATTTCCTCTGGATGGCCTTTTACGGCGACACCTTGTGCAATCTCATCGCGGAAATCAACCGCACCTACGGGTATCTTTTCGATGTGCCGCGCAATTCCGCGCTGGTCGAACGGCTGTTCCGTTACCGCCAGTACCGCGACGAAGTGCTGACGCTGACGCCGCTGGAGGGAGGCAAACTGGTGTTCGACGTGATCCACGAACTCTGCTCCCCGCTGGAGGAGGAGCTGCGGAAATCACCGCACAGCTCCCTGGTCAGCGATGTGCAGAACCACGTCGCCGGAAACCTCGCCGAACGGCTCAACGTGGCGACGCTGGCGCACCACTTCCGCGTATCGCGGGAGCACCTCTCCCGGGTGTTCCGCGAACAGACCGGCACCCCGCTTCACGCCTACATCACCCGTGCCCGGCTCCGGCTGGCGGTGAATCTGCTTCTGCAGACCCGCCTGACCAGCAAGGAGATCGCGGCGCGATGCGGGTATGCGGAGTATTCGGTCTTCTACCGGACCTTCCGCAAGCGAATCGGATTCTCTCCCGAGGAACTGCGCCGGAACCGTTATCACCCGAGCATCTGAGTGCAGAAAAATCCCCCGGAAAAATCGACGCCGGGGGAAATGTCCTTCAATCGATCAGCAACCCGAACGAACCGCAGACCAGCGCCTCCCCCGGCTCGAGGCAGTGGAGCGCAGTCAGGCGGCAGCCGTCGGCACTCGCCTGCGGAAACAGCACCTGCTGCGGAATCGGATTCGCCCGCAGATTGGCGAACTCCCCTTCCGCCGCCGTCCGCCACGTTCCGCCGGTCAGGATCTCGAACCGGAATTTATCCGGCGTCCCCGCCCAGTGCTCCGGCACCGGCGTGAAGAGGAATCCATGCAGAGAAAACGGCGTCGCAAAACGCCACTCCAGCGACATCCCCTTCTTCTCTCCGGGATGCAGTTCGTGATAGTCCTCGCGGTTCAGCAACCCCGCATTCGCGGTGTCGCTCTGAAGCAGGTTTCCGGGCACCAGCCGGCAGACAAGCGTCAGCGCCGCCGTGCTGTTGCAGGCGGATTCCAGACGGAACCGGAGCGCGTCACCGGAAGTTTCCGGCAGAGGTTTCATCCGCCGCAGTCCGACCGCCTTGCCGGAAACGACCTCTTTCCATTCTCCGTTGTGCCGCACTTCGATCGCGTATCCGGTAACCGACTCGCCGCGGGAAAGATCCTCCGCCATATCGATCAAATTGAAGGAGATCTCCCGGCCGAACTCCTCCACCGCCACCTCTCCGGCGGAAAGGGTGAACTCCATGGCGGCGGCATTTCCGCTGTTGAACGCCTCCACCATCTTCCGGAATTTCCGCAGGCGGCGGACGTCGTTTTCGTGCAGAACGCCCCGGCGGTCCGGCGCGATTCCGAGATTCAGAAACCCGCCGCAACCGACCGAACGCAGGTAAATCTGCGCCAGCTGGGGGATCGACCGGAGCAGCGCATCCTGTTCCGGATGGTAGAACCAGCCCGGACGCAGCGGCACATCGCACTCCGGCGGAATGAAGAACCGCCCGTCCGCATGGCCGTTCTCACCTTCCGCGCAGCAGGCAAAACCGGGCGCGGGCTCTTTCCCGGCAACAGGAGCGTGCGGCGTGTAGGAGCCGAACGCCTCCCGCCCGGCGAGTCCGTTTTCGTTGCCGGGCCAGCGGACATCCGGGCCGATGTCACTGAAGATCACCGCCTCCGGCCGGAGATCGCGCACAATCTTCCAGGTGTGGCCCCAGTCATAGTAGACCGACGGGTCGATCCGGCGGGTTTCACGGGCGCCGCCGTAGAAACCGTCGCCGCCGTTGGCGCCGTCGAACCACGCCTCGAACGCCGGACCGTACCCGGAGTAGATCTCCCGCAACTGTTCCTGATAGACATCAAGATAGGCGGGAGTGCCGTAATCCGGATGGTTCCGGTCCCACGGGGAGACGTAGAAGCCCATTTCGATGCCGTATTTGCGACAGGCGTCGGCGACTTCGCGCACCAGGTCGCCCTTCCCGCCGCGGAACGGCGAGCGCGAGATGTTGTACGGCGTAGTCTTCGTCGGCCACAGGCAGAAACCGTCGTGGTGTTTGCAGACCAGAATGATGCCGGAAAGTCCGCCGTCGCGGCAGGCGCAGACGATCTGCTCCGCATCGAAGGCGGCGGGGTTGAAGATGGCGGGATCCTCGTCACCGTACCCCCACTCTTTTCCGGTGAATGTGTTGAGCCCGAAGTGCAGGATCGCGTAGCAGCTGTGTGAGCCGCGGCGGAGGATGCGTTCCGCCGGAACGCGCCCCTGATTGAATTGTTCCAGAATTGACATAAGAGAACGTTCCCTTGACCGTTGGCGCAGCGCTCCCATTCCACGGGAGCGAAAGTTACTGCCGGATTACTGTACCGTCGTTTCCAGCTTTTTTCAAGACAATTCCGCGCGAAAATTAACGTCTCTGGAATGTTCCAACCACCGGCGCGCCGGCACGCTCCGCCAGACGATGCGGCATGTCAGATACGGGGCGCCCTCCCCGTTCCCGCCTCCGCCGCCGCGGCTCCTGCGGAAAGCGCCCCCGTCGGAGAGGTGTTGTTTTCGGCGCGTTTACGCAGGCGATACTCACGGGCGTTAAATCCGGTTGCGCGGCGGATGAACCGGGAAAATGTCTTGGAGTTGCGGAATCCGCACTTCCCGGCGATCTCCGCGATGGACTGGTCGCTCCCGGCAAGCAATCCCATCCCCAGCTGGAGCCGCCGGTCGAGAATCAGCCGTCCGGGGGAGCAGTCCAGCTGACGTTGAAACAGCCGGTTCAGCGTCGCGGGCGAAAGATTCAGCCGCTCACAGAGAAAGGCGACTCCCAGTTCTGGATTGGAGAGATTGCTCCGGATCAGAGTCAGCGCATTGTCGATCGTCCGCAAATTCTCGCTGGCATGCCAGTCATCCCCCGCGGCATACGCGAGGATTTCGAGCGCAATCGCGCTTTTGATGCGCGTATACAACGGAGAATCGTTGTTCATCAGGGCGTCCAGCCGGCGGAACAGTTTCTCCGGATAAGGATTCCCGGCGATCTGGTGCCGGGAATAACGGTAGGAAAGCAGCACCGCCTCCGCCAGCGGACCGGCAAGCGTCAGCCAGCGGAACGTACACTCCTCCGACAGCACACGGTGCCACAGATCCTCTCCGGCAAGAGAGAAGCAGACGTGGCCGGGTTCAGCGGTGACAAGCTTCGGGCCGTCATAGATCTCCAGCGTTCCGGAGAGAACCCAGAGGAATCCGGAACTTTGATTTAAAATCCCCCTTTTCTGCTCAATTTTACCCCTTGCAGACTGCGAAATGCCGGTGCCGTTCACATAGAACGGAACGGGCACTTCCGATTCCACAAATCCGGATTGTGAGAAATGATAGAACCCTTTCCTCCGCTTTTTCATCGGATTGATAATTCCCCCTTATGACTGAAAACAACCCTTGTTTTTCCGGGGATACTATACTATAATATTATAAGAAAACAAACCGTCAGCATCAGGAAAACAGCAGTTTGTCAGGGGGGACAAATGAGACGATCATTCACGTTGATTGAATTATTAATCGTTATTGCGATCATTGTGATTCTGGCCGGCCTTCTGCTGCCGGCCTTGAATACGGCACGGGGAAAAGCCGCGGCGACAAACTGCCTCTCCCGCCAGAAGCAGATCGGCCTCGCCCTGGCCACCTACTCCAATGATACAGACGGAATCTGCGGAAACGCATCCAACGTTTCCTCCATGACCGACGACAACCTCTGGAACTGTGCTCTGTACCGGAATCGGGTCATTGCAGATCCCGACCAGTTTCTCTGCCCCTCGTTTGCTCCGCATAAATTCAACCGCAATGACATGGCGACCTCCTGGTATTACACCTATGGGGTCAATTACGCCGGAACAGAACCGCTCAACGGCGGACGGCCGATCTCGTTCAAGCTCAAAAAAGTCACTCAGGACTCCCGGTCTCTGCCGTTTCAGCCATCGCGGATTCTGCTTCTTGCCGACTCATACGGAAACATTTCCACCGGAGAAAGCCAATTTTTGAACGTGGCCATGTACTACTCCTCGATCGGGCATTCACGCATTCATTTCCGCCATCAGGAACGGGCGGCCGCGGTATTTTACGACGGCCACGGAGCGCTGACCGCGCTGCCGGAATATCAATCCGCCGAAATCATCCTGCCGCTCGATCTGTGGGCGAGAAAAGACACCACCTATTTCTTCAAACCGGGGCTGTGACACCGGCCGCACCCACTGCAAACCGTTAAAGGAGCTCTCGTTTCATGATCAGAACCGTTGTTTTTCCCCTGGTCGCCCTTTTTACTCTGGCGGCGACATGTTCTCTCGCCGGGCTGGACCTCTCGCCGGAAGGCGCATGGGTTCACCAGGGCATTTCCGGCTCATGGCGGATCGCCATGCCGGGCTGGAGCCGTTTTCTGAATGCTCAGACCGCCGATTTCAAAACAGTTTCTCCCGGCCGTGGAATCCTGACGGAACAAGGGCGGACCATGGAATTTCACTCCATCTGCCGCCCGGAAGGAGACGCAATTTTACTTCACAGCACGCTGCAGTCGGAAAAATTCCCGGATTTCGGAGAGCTCGATTATCAAATCCGAATCCCCTTCGAACCCCTCCGGGAGCTCTCTGTGGACGGCAAACCGCTGAAGATTCCTGCGGAATGGCAGAAAACGGCACTGGCGTATTATCCAAAACAACCCCGCCGGCTCACGATCGGCACAACCTCCGGCACGCTCCAACTGCAGGGCACTTTCTCCATAATGGTACAGGACAACCGGAAATGGAGCGACTCTCTCTCCCTGCATCTGAATGGCGAAAAGCGGAAAGAATCCGGCCGTTACGAAGTGGAACTGCTCTGGCAGTTCACCCCGGCGGAAAACCGGCCCATTCCCCTCGATCGTGTGGCAAACATGGGGTTTCGCGACGACCGGGCCGGCGACGGAACCGGCGGCTGGACCGATCAGGGGCCGGAGAACGATATGGCCACGCTGAAGCCGGGGAAACTCTCCTTTGCCGGCATCGATTTCCAGATCGTGAATCCGGCGGTCAACGAGGGGAAAAGCTGTCTGGTGCTGTCCCGCACGCAGACGAAGTTTCCGCCGACGGCAGAGGTTCGCGTTCCGGCTCCGGGAAATTTCCCGTATCTGTATCTGCTTCACGCCACGGCATGGACGCCGCCATCCGGAGAAAAATTCGGGACGCTCCGCGTCCGTTACCGAGACGGCCGCCGCGAAGATTTCCCGCTTCTCTCCGGAATCGACGGCGGCAACTGGTGGATCGACGTACCGTTCCGCAATGCCGGAATCGCCTGGGAGGGAAACAACTTCAAGGCCCGTACAGGGCTGTACGCCTCGGCATTCCGCCTGACGGGTGACGCGGCGGGTCTGGAGTTTCATCCGGCCGGCAACACCGTCTGGATGATCTGTGCCGCCACACTGTCAAACGTGGCGCCGAAATTTGAGACGCCGGAGAAGCAGGAGGTGATCCGGGCGGGGCAGCAGTGGCTTCCGGTCAATTTCTCCCGCCATACGGAACCGGATTCTCCGCTGGACTTCTCCGGCACGCTGGAAGCCCCGGCCGGAAAATACGGCCGTATCGTCGTCAATCCGGCCGGTCATTTCGTCTTCCGGAACGCTCCGGGCAAGCGTATCCGTTTTCTCGGAATCAATCTCTGTCAGAGCGCCAACTATCTCACCCGGCAGGAGGCGGAGGAGTTCACCGGGCAGATTGCGCGAGCTGGATACAATTCCGTCCGCTTCCACCATTTTGAAAATCTGCTGATGGCCGAACGCGGCAAAGCTCCCGACCAGTTCGACCCGCAAAAACTCGACTCGCTCCACTATCTGATGAGCTGTTTGAAAAAGCGAGGCATCTATTTTACGCTGGATCTCTACGCCAGCCGCGAAATCGCCCCCGGCGTCTCCGCGGGGCGAGCCAAACTGCTGTTCCACATCGACCCCGCCGCGCAGGAAAACTGGAAACGGTTCACCCGGGCGCTTCTGACGGCCAAAAATCCTTACACCGGTCTCTCACTGGCGGAAGATCCCGCTCTGTATCTGGTGAGTCTGGTAAATGAAAGCAATCTATCCTTCCAACTGCCGAAAAACCGGATTCCGGAGATCCATCGTGAATTTCAGAAACAGTGGCAGACATTTCTCGACCGGCACGCGCCCCTGCCGGACAGCTGCAGAAAAGAGCAGAGCGGACTCTGGCACACCTTTCTGAACGGCATGGACCGGGCAAGAATCCGGCAGATGACCGATTTTCTGAGGCAGGAGATCCGGACTGACGTGCTGGTCACAGATCTCAACTTTATTTCCGAGTACCCCCTGAGCGGAGTCCGTTCGGAACTTCAGGTAGTGGACATGCATGCCTACTGGGACCATATGCGCCTCCTCGTTCCCGGCCGCTGGGCACCGCCGCAGCGATATCATCAACTTTCCGCTCTCGGTCAGGGAGCGGCCCATGTCCGCATCCCGATGCCGTCGCGGGTATTCGGGCGGCCCTATGTGCTGACGGAGGTCAACTACTGCTATCCGAACCGGTTCCGTTCAGAATACGCCCCCATGTTCGGCGGTTATGCGGCTCTGCAGGACTGGGACGGCATCTATCGCTTCGCCTGGTCTCACGCCAGAGAGACACTGAACAACCAGATGATCGGCGGATTCGATATCGCCAAAGACCCGGCGGCTCAACTGGCCGACCGCCTGGTTCACGCCCTATTCCTCCGCGGCGACCTCTCCCCTGCCCCGGAACAGCTTGCGATCCGGTTCGACGGCGGGGAACTGGAAACGCTCTCTCCGGAAGCCTGTACCGCGATGCAGGCCGCCGCCGGAGAATTCTCATTTCTCGGGCTTCGCTCCCGCATCGGAGTTCTCCCGGCGGGGAAACCGTTTCCGTCGGCGATACGCACCGTTGACCTTCGCCCCCGCTGGCAGAAGTCACTGCGGCCGGAAGAACAGGAATTTCTCCGCGCAATCCGCAACCGGCAGGCGGTAAGCAGTGAAACGGGCGAACTCCAGCTGAATCCAGAATCCAATACTCTTCGCGTCGTCACCCCGGAAACGGAAGCCCTTTGCGGAACCGGCACTCTGCACGGCGATCGTCTGCGGATCACCGGAGCCGAGGAACCGCAGACTGTCGCCCTGCTCTCGCTCGACGGCGCCCCCCTCGCGGAAAGCCGTAAACTGCTTCTGCTTCATCTGGTGGAGACGGCCAATACGGAACAGACCTTCCGCACCTCCCGGCGGACCGTTCTGGAAGCCTACGGCAAAGCGCCGCTCCTGCTGCGGCGCAGCCGGGTCGATGTGACGTTGCGCCTTCCCGCGGTGCGCCGGGTGGAGACACTCGATTTTTCCGGACGCCGCACCGGTTCGGTCGTCACGACCCGCCGGGGCGCTGAGACGACCTTCTCAGCGGATACCGCACTCCGTCCGCATGGTGTGATGGCCTATCTGATTTCCGCCGACTGACGCCCCACCGTCGGGGACAGCTTCCCCGGCTCGCCCTGTTTCTGCCCGCAGATTTTCAGCAGTATCACATGAGCCGCGTCCATTCCGAAAGTGGTCGTCCCGGTAGAATGTTGTGCCGAAACTTGCCGGTAACAAGCATTACAGGAAATCCGCAGGAAGATCATGAGTCACGGCTTGCCGTCATCTGCATAGCTTTTTACAATCTGCACCTATAAAAATTAAAAA
>NZ_DBEXAY010000100.1:0-10486 GCF_048170485.1 Victivallis sp.
AAATCGAATCCAACCTCTCCGCACGCGAAGAGAATACACCATTCAAATCAATCGCCATCAAACAATTATATGCGGGATAAGTTTCTTCAGGCGGATGTCAGACATTCACAATTGCAAGGGAGATTTGCAAGCTGAACGACAGGTCATTCCAGAAACTCCTCTTGAAATGGGTTTAGAGCTGAAAATACGATATCTCTTCTCCCGAAGAGTTCGCGGGAGATATTCGGCCATATTCTCCACAACGATTTCAGAAGCGGGACTGGGAGAGTCTGCTTTTCTCGTCTCACGACGACGTCCACGATTGCCGCACCATTCCTGCGTCATCAGCATTATGAAATTGTCGAAAAACGAGGCAGAAAACGCTCACCACGTCTCCCCTTCCCGCAAAATCAGTTCGACGGGGCCGGAGGCGGCGGCACCGGGCGGGAGGCGAGGTTGTCGAGGATCTTCCGGGCGACGGTTTCCCCGATGCCCGGAACCTTTTCCGCAATCTCTTCGACCGACGCCTTCTTCAATCGCGCCAACGAACCGAAGGCGCGCAACAGCTGTTTCTTCCGGATGTCGCCGACTCCCGGAATCTCATCCAGCCGCGACTGCTCAATCCGGCGGTTGCGCAGTTCCCGGTGGTACGTAATGGCGAATCGGTGCGCCTCATCCCGGAGCGCCTGCAGCATCCGCAATGCCGGATCGTGCCGGCTCAGCACGATCGGTTCGCTCCGGCCGGGCAGGTAGATCTCCTCGTTCCGCTTGGCCAGCCCGATCACCGGCAGCGGCGGGCAGCCGATCTCCACCAGCGCGTCGATCGCCGCCGAAAGCTGCCCTTTGCCGCCGTCGACCATCACCAGATCCGGCAACGGGCGTTTCTCCTCCAGCAACCGCGAGAAGTGGCGCACCAGTACCTCGTGCATCATCGCAAAATCGTCGCTCTGGTGCACGGTCCGAATCCGGAACCGGCGGTAGTTCTCCCGGTCCGGCCGCCCCCCGCGGAACGCCACCAGACTCGCCACCGCCAGCTTGCCCAGTATGTTCGAAATATCAAATCCGATGATCCGGTCCGGCATCTTTTCCAGCCCCAGGACCCGCCCCAGCGCGTTGACCGCCGCCATGCCCGGCGCCGCATCCGGCAGTTCCGGCCGCCAGAACGCCCGGCTCCGACGCCCGAAGACGCTCTCCAGATTGGTCAATACATCCCGCAGACGGGCCGCCTTCTCAAACTGCTGCGCCTGCGCCGCCGCAAGCATGTTGGCGCGCACCGTTTCGGAAAGTTCCCGGATGTCCCCCTGCAGCACCGCCACCGCCTGTTCCACCCGTTTCCGGTACTCCTCCGGAGTGACCGCGCCCACGCAGGGCGCACAGCACTCCTTGACGATCCGAGTAAGACAGCGGCGGCGGGTCTCTTCGTCCGGCTCAGAGTCGCGGCAGGCACGCAATCCGAAGTGCGCCAGCAGAAACTCCAGCGTCATCCGCAGCGCCCCTCCCCGCGGAAAAGGTCCGAAATACTGCGCGCCGTCGTTCTTCTTCAACCGCGCCAGCTTGAGCGTCGGGAACTTCTCCCGCCAATCCACCTTGAGCAGGAGATAGCGCTTGTCGTCGCGCATGAGCACGTTGTAGTGCGGCGCAAAATCCTTGATCAGCCGCGACTCCAGAATCAGCGCCTCATCCTCGGAACGCACCGTCTCATAACTCCAGTCGTCGATCGAATGGATCAGCGAACGCAGTTTCGCATCCGCCCGCGCCACCCGCGACGGCTGAAAGTAGGAGCTCATCCGGCGGCGCAGATTCGACGCCTTGCCGACGTAGATCACCTTGCCGAAACGGTCCCGGAAGACGTACACTCCCGGCTTCGACGGGATCTCCGACGGGTGAAATTCCGATTTCTGCATGGCGGAAGCTCCTTTCTCTCCAGACGAAAAAAGCGGCAGTCCGCCGGGACCGCCGCTTCCTTTTCCACCGGAAAACTGTTACTCTTCCTCGAGCTGATCGGCGATCGAATCGGCGATCTCGTAGTTGGCGGTGACCAGCTGAACGTCGTCGAGCTCTTCCATCCGCTCGACCAGACGCAGCACCTGACGCGCAATCGCCGGATCGGTGATCTCCGTCACCATGTCGGGACGGCGGATCAGCTCCGCCTCGTCGGTCGGAATCCCCTTCTCCTCAAAGAGCTTGACCAGAGCTTCGAAGTTTTCCGGATCAGCCCAGACCTCCGCCACGCCATCCTCGACCGTGAGGTCATTGGCGCCCGCGTCGAGCACGAGATCCATCAGCTTCTCCTCGTCGGCCCAGTCGCCGGTGATGACGAAATGCGCCTGGCGGCGGAACATCCGCGCCACCGCGCCGGAACCGGCCATGTTGCCGTTGTTGCGGTCGAAGACCATGCGCACATCGCTGATCGAACGGTTCTTGTTGTCGGTCAGGCACTCGACCATGACCGCCACACCGCCCGGCGCATACCCTTCGTAGACGATCTCCTCGAAGACCGCGTCGCCCAGCTCGCCCACGCCCTTCTTGATGGCGCGCTCGATGTTGGCGTTCGGCATGTTGACCGCCTTCGCCGAAGTCAGCGCGGAACGGAGCCGCGGATTCGCATCCGGATCGGCGCCGCCCATCTTGGCGGCGACCATGATCTCCTTGGCGATACGGGAGAAGGCCTTTCCTTTGACCTTATCGGCGGCCTCTTTCTTGTGCTTGATATTTGCCCATTTGCTGTGACCGGACATACTGACACTCTCCAGACTGTTTGAAATGATTTGATATATTCATATAAATTAACACGTAAACGGCGGATTTTCAAGCGCTCTCTTCTGGAAAGCACAGGAAGAATCCGCCGCTCCCCGCCGTCAGCCGACGACGATGTTGACCAGACGGCCCGGCACGCAGATCACTTTGCGGATCTGGCGGCCGTTGATCGCGGCCTGCACCTCGGGCGACCCCAGCGCGATTTCACGCGCGATCTCTTCGCTGCAGCCGACCGGCATCATCAGCCGCGCCTTCGGCTTGCCGAGCACCTGCACGAGAATCTCCACCTCGTTCACCTTGAGGTGCGCCTCGTCCCACGCCGGCCACGGCACGTAGGCGATCGTCCCCTCATGCCCGAGCATCGACCAGAGCTCCTCGCAGAGGTGGGGGGCAAAAGGCGAAAGCAGCAGCACGAAGGTCTCCGCCGCTTCGCGCGGCACCTCCTTCAGTTTCGAGAACTCATTCAGGCAGATCATCAGCTGGCTGATCGCGGTGTTGAAATTGAACGTTTCAATGTCCTGCGTCACCTTCTTGATCGTGGCATGGAGCAGCCGCAACTGCTCAGGCGTGCACGGAACATCCGCCACCGGGGTCTCCGCCACCAGCCGCCAGGCGCGCTTGAGGAAGCGGTACACCCCTTCCACCCCCTTGGTGCTCCACGGCTTGGTCGCTTCGAGCGGCCCCATGAACATTTCGTAGAGCCGCATGCTGTCGGCGCCGTAGTCGCGGATCACATCGTCCGGATTGACCACGTTGCGCAGCGACTTGGACATCTTGGCCGGGAATTCGGTCAGGGGTTCGCGGTCGGAGATGCGGACCGGACCATCCGGCGTGAACTCCACCTGGTCGGTCGGCACCAGCACGCCGCGGCGATCCTTGTAGCTCGTCCCGAGGATCATCCCCTGGTTGACCAGCTTGAGGAACGGCTCCTTCGTGGAGACCAGCCCGAGGTCGAAGAGCACCTTGTGCCAGAACCGGGCGTAGAGCAGGTGAAGCACCGCGTGTTCCGCACCGCCGACGTAGAGATCGACCGGCATCCAGTAGCGCTCCTTCGCCGGATCCCACGCCGCATCCGGATTCTTCGGGTCGATGTAGCGCAGATAGTACCAGCAGGAACCCGCCCACTGCGGCATCGTGTTGGTTTCGCGACGGCCGCGGCGGCCGGTGGCCGGATCCACATAGTTGACCCAATCCTTCGCCTTCGCCAGCGGCGGCTCCCCGGTCCCGGAGGGTTTGAAGTCCGCCATCTCCGGCAGATTCACCGGCAGTTCGGAGTCGTTGACCAGCTCGATCGAACCATCTTCGTAGTGGACGATCGGGAACGGCTCGCCCCAGTAGCGCTGGCGGCTGAAGAGCCAGTCGCGCAGCTTGTATTTGACCGCCTCACGGCCGAGGCCGCGTTCGGCCAGCCACTTCGTCGCGGCGGGCTTGGACTCCTTCACCGAAAGTCCGTTGAGGTTGAGTCCCTCGTCGTTGGCGGAGTTGATGAGCTTGCCCTCCCCGGTCCAGCACGCCTTGCCGGCGAGCACGGCGGCGACGTCGCAGTTCTCCGCTGCGGCGGCCGCCGGGTCCGGCTCGATGATGCACTTGACCGGCAGCCCGAAGGTCTGCGCAAATTCGAAGTCACGCGTATCGTGCGCCGGCACCGCCATGATCGCGCCGGTGCCGTAGCTCACCAAGACGTAGTCGGCGATCCAGATCGGAATCTTCACGCCGTTGACCGGATTGATTGCGTACGCACCGGTGAAGGCGCCGGTCTTCTCGGTGGAGAGTTCGGTCCGGGCGAGGTCGGTCTTCTTCGTCGCCGCCTCCCGGTAGGCGTCGACCGCGGCGCGGCACTCCGGCGTAGTCAGCTTCGAAACCAGCGGATGCTCCGGCGCGAGCACCATGTAGGTCGCGCCAAAGAGCGTATCCGGCCGGGTGGTGTAGACGGTGATCCGGTCGCCGGCGGTGGTATCGAAGATCACCTCCGCACCGGTGGATTTGCCGATCCAGTTGCGCTGCATCTCCTTGATGCCTTCCGGCCAGTCGAGATCGTCGAGGTCGTTGAGCAGCCGCTCGGCGTATTCGGTAATCCGCAGCATCCACTGCTTCATCGGGCGGCGCTCCACCGGATGGTTGCCGCGTTCACTGCGCCCGTCGATCACCTCTTCGTTGGCGAGCACGGTTCCGAGCGCCGGGCACCAGTTGACCGCCACCTCGTCGAGGTAGGCCAGCCCCTTCTTGTAAAGCTGCATGAAGATCCACTGGGTCCACTTGAAGTAGTTCGGATCGGTGGTGTTGATTTCGCGATCCCAGTCATAGCTGAAGCCGAGCGACTTGATCTGACGGCGGAAATTGTCGACGTTCTTCTTCGTGGTCACCGCCGGATGGGTTCCGGTCTCCACGGCGTACTGTTCCGCGGGCAGCCCGAACGCGTCCCACCCCATCGGATGAAGCACGTTGAAGTTGCGCATCCGCTTGTAGCGGCAGAGGATGTCGGTCGCGGTATACCCCTCGGGATGGCCGACGTGCAACCCCGCCCCGGAGGGATAGGGGAACATATCCAGCGCGTAGAATTTCGGCCGTTCGTCAAAATCGACCGCCCGGAACGTGTGGTTCTTCTCCCAGTACTCCTGCCATTTCTTTTCAATCGCGGTAAAATCGTATTCGCGTGCCATATTCCACCTGTTCTGCGTTAAAACTGAAATGATTCCATAACATACACGTCAAACGCCGGCAATGCAATTTTTTTTAACGGTTTTCCGGCATTCAGAGCGCAAAGCCGTGCTTCCGGGCGATTTCGCGCAGGAATCCGGCCGCGCAGGCGGGGTCCGGCTCCGCCCAGCGCCATTGGGGATAGGGGTAGATCCGCTGCGGGTCCACCACCGGAACCAGCCGGTAATCCACCGCATAGCAGTTCGGACCGTGGAAGAAATCCATGTTGCCGGACCAGCCGGTCGCCACCGTCTCCAGCCCGAACCGGATCGCTTCAAAAATGGTCAATCCATACCCTTCCGAACGGTGGAGCGAAAGGTAGATGTCGCTCTTCCGATAGAGATCGTCCAGCTCCTCCTGCTTGAGAAAGGCGTCGAGCAGCCGGATGTTCGGCGCGCCTGCCGCGGCCCGCTGCAGAGCCTCCCACCCGGCCGGATACATGCCGGGCCGGGAGATTTTGAGCAGAAGCTCCACATCACGGCGGTCGCCAAACGCCTGCCGAAACGCCTCGACCGCCGCCAGCGGATTCTTCCGTTCGAACCCGGACCCGGCGTCGAAAATGTAGAGCACCCGGAGCACGCCGTCGGCAGCGAAGGGGCGCGGTTTTCCGGTGAGTGTTCCAGTCTCCGGATACGGCACCACCTTCAGCGGCTTTGCCGTATGACGCCCGACCGCGTCGCGTACAAAACGGGTCGGCACCCACACTTCATGCAGATAGTCGAGCGATTCACACCACCAGTCGGGAATGTCCTCCAGCTCCCACGTCCAGTGGCCGACGATGCGCTTGCCCCGCAGAAACCGCCGCCCCATCCGGGCGAGCGCAATCAGGAACCAGCGCGGATTCTGGTAGACGACCACCGTTCCCGGCGCGCCATCCTCCGGCAGAGAGCGGCAGTCGTACACTTCGCCGTCGAACGGAAGCGTCTCCGCCTGCCCCATCGCGGCGGTAAGGTCGATGCCGTAAGCCGCCCTCCCCTCTTTCCGGAAAGCGGCGAGCTGAGCGCGCGCTCCGGAGGCGATTCCGGCGTGGGAACGGAAGTACCCCGCCACATAGACCGGCGCCCCCTCCGGCACCTCCGGCGGAGTTCCCGCCCGGTCGAGCGAACGTTTTGCCGCCGCGGCGAGCAGGTTCTCCCGGGTGAGCCCGGGGAAAATCCGCTGGACCGGGTCCAGCAGCCAGCGCATTGCCATACCACCATCCTCCCATGACAAAACGGGCGCGGAAAATCCGCGCCCGTGAAACACACTCCGTCAGACGATCTTACTCGCCGAGCTCCTTGAGCGCCGCCTTGCGGCTCAGACGGATCTTGCCGGACTGATCGATGTCGATCACCTTGACCGTGACATACTGCCCCTCTTCGCAGATGTCGGTCACCTTGTTGACACGGTAATCGGCCATCTCCGAAATGTGGAGCAATCCATCCACGCCGGGCAGAATCTCGACGAAGGCGCCGAAGTCGCGGATGGTCACCACTTTGCCGCGGTAGATCTTGCCGATCTCCGCCTCGGCGGTGCTGCCGAGAATCCGCTCCTTGGCCGCTTCGAGGTGCGCCTTGTCGGGCGCCATGATCTTGACGCTGCCGTCCTCTTCGATGTCGATGCTGGTGCCGGTTTCCTCGGTGATCGCACGGATGTTCTTGCCGCCGGGGCCGATCAGCGCGCCGATCTTCTCCGGATTGATCTGGATCACTTCCAGCCGCGGCGCGCGGCTGCTGACCTCCGGACGCGGCGCCGGGATGCACGCTTCGATCACGTCGAGGATCTTCAGCCGGGCAATCCGGTTGCGCTCCATCCCTTCGCACAGCAGGTCGATCGGAATGCCGGGCAGCTTGAGGTCGAGCTGGAAGCCGGTGATTCCGTCGCGGGTGCCGCAGACCTTGAAGTCCATGTCGCCAAAGTGGTCCTCGGCGCCGATGATGTCGGTGAGCAGCAGCCGCTCGCCGTTCTCACCGGTCACCAGACCGCAGCTGATGCCGGCCACCGGAGCGGTGATCGGCACGCCCGCATCCATCAGCGCGAGCGTGGCGCCGCAGACCGACGCCATCGAGGTCGAACCATTCGAGCTCATGATCTCGGAGACACAGCGCACGACGTAGGGGAAGTCCTTCGGAACCACCTTGCTGACCGAACGCTCGGCCAGGTTGCCGTGCCCGATTTCGCGGCGGCCCGGACCGGTGATCCGGCCCACTTCGCCGACGCTGAAGTTCGGGAAGTTGTAGTGCAGATAGAAGCGCTTCTTGGCAATGCCGGTCTCGCTGGTGAGATCATCGTACTCCTGCGCATCCTTCTCGTTGCCGAGGGTGGCGAGCACCAGCGCCTGGGTTTCACCGCGCGAGAAGAGCGCGCTGCCGTGAACCACCGGCAGAACACCGACCTCCGCCGAAAGCGGACGGATTTCGGTGATCGAACGGCCGTCGGGCCGGAACTGCTTGGTGAGAATCACATTGCGGGTGACGGTGCGGACGAGGTCATCGAACCCCTTGGCGGTCTCCAGCGCGAACTGGTTGTCGTCCATGTCGGCGAAGTCGGCGCGCAGCGCCTTGCGGGCGTCGTCGCGCAGCGCATCCATCGCATTCATGCGGTCCTCTTTGCCCGGGATGGTGCAGACCCCTTCGATGCGGTCGGCGCAGAAGGTTTCGAGCGCCTTCTTGAGCGCTTCCGGAACCGGGTAGAGTTTGTACTCCTTCTTCGGGCGGCCGGCCTTTTTCGCCAGCTCGATCTGCGCTTCGCACTGCTTGCAGATCGCCTTGTCGGCGGCGTACATCGCCTCCTTCATCTGCTGTTCGCTGACGAACTCGGCTTCGCCTTCGATCATGATGACCTGGCCGGGACGGCCGGCGTAGATGAGCTCCAGTTTGCTCTGCTCCATCTGAGCGCGGGTCGGATTGATGACATACTTGCCGTCGATGAGGCCGACGCGGACCGCGCCGATCGGCCCCTGGAACGGCAGGTCGGAGAGCATCAAACTCGCCGAGGCGCCGACCATGGCGAGCACATCCGGCTCATTGACGCCGTCGGCGGAGAGCAGCACGCTGGAGATCTGCACCTCGTCGAAGAAGTAGTCGGGGAAGAGCGGCCGGATCGGCCGGTCGATCATACGGCAGGTCAGAATCTCCTTGGTGGAGGGGCGGCCTTCCCGCTTGATGTATCCGCCGGGGAACTTGCCGGCGGCGCTGTACTTCTCGCGATAGTCGACCTGGAGCGGGAAGAAGTCGGTCCCTTCCCGCGGGGCGCCCGAGCAGGCGGCAGTCAAAACGATGGTGTCGCCGAGGCGGACCAGGCAGGAGCCGTTGGCGAGTTTGGCAACTTTGCCGGTGGAGATTTCCATGGTTCTCTCGCCGTCGAACTGGAAAACGATCTTTTCTTCAGCCATGATAGTATCCTTTTCTGAAGGTTGAACGGAAAGAGGAAAAGGACGATTCTGGATCGGATTCCGGCCGCGTGCGGGGTCCTCCCCCCTGCCGCAACCGGCTCCGGGCCGACTCGCGGAATCCCGGTATCAACTCCCGGAATTCTGTTCCCGGACGCTGATAACGACCGAATTCCACAAAATCAAGTCAAAACCGGAACCGTCTTTTCTCTCTAGACTTATCTGTAATATAACGCATAGTTCCGACGAAAACAAGCACCCGGCGACAGAAAATACGCGCTTTCTCAACACGCCCCCAGTTCCGCCTCACAATTGTATTTTTTTTACGAAATTTCAAACAATGCGCTTGACATCGATCCTCTTTTTTGGTATAATAATAGACAAATGCACGATAATTTAATACAATTTGTTTAAAAATGAAATATAACAGCAAAGCAGTTCGTCTCGCCGATGTGATCGTGCAGGACATCTGGAGCGGCAATTACGATCGCGGCAAATATCTGCCGGGGGAGGATGCGCTGGCGGAAAACTATCAGGTTTCGCGCACCACCATCCGGCGGGTGCTGGACATTCTGAACAAGGAAGGCGTGCTCATCAAGGAACCGAACCGCGGCACTCTGATCAATCCCGACCTCAAACAGCAGACGGCCAAGCCGGCGACGACCGGGAAAACGGTGACCATCGGCGCCATCTGGGCCGGGTTCCCCGATGCGATGACCATCGGCATTGCGGATGGAATCAAGGCGTTCGCCAGCGAAAAGAAGATGGGATTTCAGCTTTTTCAGAGCACCGAAGGGCATGCGAAAGTGCTGGATTATCTGCTCCATATCGATGAACTCGGTGTCGCGGGAGTGATCCTTCTGCCTTACAACTTCCCCGGATACGCCGATGCGCTCCGGCGGCTGAAACAGCGGCGTTTCCCGATGGTCTGCGTCGACCGGCCGGTGACGGGAGTGGAACTCTCCTGCATCGAAGTGGACAACGCCGGCGGCGTCTACCGCGCGGTGGTGAAACTGCTGGTTGCCTTTCGCCGTCCGGTCCATTACCTGGGGGCGCAACCGGGGAACCGGACCCAGCGGCTGCGCTATCAGGGCTACCTCCACGCGATGAATGACAGCGGTTTCGAGCAGGAGATTCAGCGTTGCACACACTTCTACCCCCCGACCGACAACGATCCGGAATTCTGGCCGGTGGAAAAGAAACTGGAACCGCCATACATCGTCGCCCTGGACATCTTGCGCAATGCAACTCTGCCGGTCAGCATCATGGCGATGAACGACTACGCTGCCCGCAGCGTCTATCGCGCGGCGGAGGAGCTGAAACTTCGCGTCGGCCGGGACATCATGCTCTTCGGATTCGACGATCTGCCGCTGGCCAGCTGTCTGGAGTGTCCGTTGAGTTCCGTCCGCCAGCCGCGGCGGGAGATCGGATTTGAAGCGGCCAAACTGCTCTGTGAAGAGATTGACGGCAAGCTCTCTCAGCCGGTAACCAAAGTTCTTCCGGTCGAACTGATGGAACGCAATTCGAGCAGAAATTGTCTCGAGAGGTAATTTCAAAAGTTTTTAATTTGGGGGGATGAAAAAAAGAGGCAGAAGGTTCATTTTAACTTAGGGGTAGCAAACCTGGAGGAAAAATGAACGATCTGCCGAAGCTTTACTTTACAATGGAAACATATCTTTTTCC
>NZ_DBEXAY010000101.1:0-3909 GCF_048170485.1 Victivallis sp.
CTGCCTTTCGAACCAGAAGCAGGTCGGAACATGTATCGGAATGTATTCCAACGATTTCAACGATTGGTTCCCCATTGAGATCAACGCGGCGGAGGGCTGGTTTTTTAAACCGTGCCATGACGAGAATCTGAACGGCGGCAAAGGCTACAAATTTTCTACCTGGGGAAGACTGCTGGCTTCTGCGGGATATATTACGGGGACCTCTGAAATCACTTCCTGTTCGGAACAGAAAATTCCAGCTGATGCCGATTGGACCTACCAACAGTATACGTATGGGATGAATGGAGATGGTCGTTGGCACAGCTATGGAGGATATTGCAGTGCAAATGGGTATGGAAATCAGCGCGGCAGATGGCATTTCAGAGCAGCAGATGAGCTGAATTTTGCGACCAATGACACCAAAATAATCCGAGTGGGCAGAGCTCCTTCCGATTTTGTCATGCTTGCCTGTACTCGGGGCGAAGGCAGCGTCTCCCCTACGGCGAAAGTACAGGGAAAAGGCGGGAAAGCAACGATCTACAACAGTACCAGTAATGATATCAGCCGGTATTGGGCATGCCACAAAGGAAAAACCAACGTACTGTTCCCTGACCTTCACGCCTCGTCACAGTCCAACAGTGAAATCCGAGAAAAAGCTGATTACAGAGTGTTCTTCTTCTATGGAGATGAGGAACCTTGAATACCACATCATGTCATACACCTGAATACGATATGATTTTATATGGATCCAACAACATTGCAGGTTTCACTAACGCTGCACAGCCAAGAGCTATCTCTCTTACAATAAAAGTATCCAAAAGAAAGAAACATTCATAATGCGACACACTCTTCTCTTTGCAGCCAACGCTTTGTTGTGCGGCGCACTCGCCGCCGCACAACCGCAGCTGCTCGACGACGCCACCCTGGAACTCGACAACTGGCGAGTCACGCTCTCCACCTTCACCGAAAAATGGCACACCCTCCAGCCCGCCACGAGGCCGCAGATCTTCCGGCGGAAAGAAAACCGGACCGCGCCGGACGGCGCCCGGCAGTTGCAGTACAATCTCCAGATTCCCGGCGCGGCGCCGGGAGAACTCACCCTCGCCCTCACTCCCGCAGGGAATGGCGGCGCGCACTTCCGCGGCGTCGCGAAATTTGCGAAACCCTCCGCCATCAAATTTCTCTGCCTGCAGGGCTCTCTGCCGATTTCGCTCTACGGCACCGCCGCCTTCGAAGCGGACGGCAAACGGATTCCGTTTCCGAAAGAGTTCCGGGGGGAAGTGGTGATCTCCCGCCCGGTCAAGCAGTTCCGACTCCCGACCGTCTCCGGCGAGATCCTGCTTGAAGGGGATTTCTTTCTCCGCATTCAGGATGGGCGCAAATGGAACGGCGCCGGCTTCGGCATCCGCATCGGATTCTTGCCCCACACCGGGCAGCAGATCAGCCAAACCACCTTCGATTTTCAAATCCGCCACGGCAAAGCGGGAGCGTTCGGCCCGGCTCTCGGCAACGTGTACCAGCCCCCCGTCGTCGCCGCCGCCGGAAAGGAGTGGAAGCCCTTCACTTATCACCGGAACGTCCAAAAGAACAGCGTGCTGGATTTCTCCGGATTTCTCGACGCCCCGGCGGGCAAGTACGGTCCGCTCGTCGTCTCGCCGGAAGGGAAGTTCGTCTTCCGCGACCGTCCGGGAATTCCGGTCCGTTTCTACGGAGCGAATTTCGTCGGCGACTCCCAGCTGCCCAACCGGCAGCAGGCGGAGGAACTGGCCGACCGTCTGGCGGCGTTCGGCTTCAACGTCGTCCGCATCCACCACCACGACAACGAGATCTACGACCGCGGCGGCAACAGTCCATCGCGGATCGATCCGGAACGGGTCGACCGGCTCGACTATCTGCTCGCCTGCTTGAAGAAGCGGGGCATCTACTACACCACCGACGTCTACGTGTCGCGCCGGAACATCCCCGCCGCCGAACTCGGCAGCATTGGAGCCATCGCCTCCCCCGCCGAATACAAGGCTCTCTTCTACATCAACGACGACGTCTACGCCGACTGGGAGCGCTGGGCGAAAGCGTTTCTCACCCGGGTCAATCCCCATACCGGTCTGGCGCTCAAGGATGACCCGGCGCTCATCACCCTGTCGCTGGTCAACGAGGGCAATCCCGACTCCTGGTGGAACCGGAGCCCGCGGGCCATGCAGCTCTACAACGCCCGCTTCGCCGAATGGAAGAAGACGCACACCAACGGCACCTTCGTTGAATTTCTCTCGGAACTGACCTCCGGCCGTTACCGGCAGATGGCGGAATTTCTGCGCGGTCTCGGTTGCCGGGCGCTGCTCACCGATCAGAATTTTCTGTGCAATCTCCCGCTCGCGGCCAGTCGTTCGCTCTACGACTTCGTCGACAACCACGCCTACTGGGATCACCCCCGCTTCGCCGAAAAGCCGTGGCAGCTGCCGGTACTGCCGTCGCAGTCCCATCCGCTGGCGGCGCGCCCCGGAATTCCGGGGCAGCTCATGCCCTCCCGGATTTTCGGCAAGCCCTTTACGGTAAGTGAATTCGACTACGCCAACCCCAATCAGTTCCGCGCCGTCGGTCCGGCCCTGATGGCGGCGTATGCGGCGTTTCAGGCGTGGGACGGGCTCTTCCCCTTCGCCTACGCCCACAGCCTCAACGCGGTGACCAATCCGGCCAACACCCGCGGCTTCTTCGACATCGCCACCGATCCGGTCAAAACCTTCTCCCAGCGGCTCGGCGCGCGGCTCTTCCTCCATGGCGGAATCCGGCCGGCCGAACGCGCCTTCGCCGCCGTCGCCACATCGCCGTTCCGCAAGGGGGCCGAGGCCGAAGCGCCCCTCCCCTTCTGCGACCTCGGATTCCTCGCCCGCATCGGGCTGGCAACCTCCCTGCCCCTCCCCGGAAACCGTGTGGCGGCTTTGATCGACATCGGCACCGGCGCCGCTCCGGCAGGCGGGAACATCCCCTCGTTCACCGCCTCGGAAAAGTTGATTCCCGATCTGATCCAGGCCGGACTGCTGCCGCAGGGGTGTTTCGACGCCGCCTCCGGCCGCTTCACCGCTCCCGGCGGACAGCTGGAGCTGAACCGGAAACAGCGCACGCTCCGCATCACCGCCCCCGGCGGGGAAGTTCTCGCGCCCGCGGTCGGGAAAACGCTTCAAGGCAGGCTCCTCGCGGTGGAACACTCCAGCGTTCCGGCCGTTTTCGCCCTGCTTCCGGTCGACGGCGATAAGCTCGACAGCGCCCGGAGAATGACGCTCTTCCACCTGACCAACACGCAGGCGACCGGCATGAAGTTCGGCAACGCCCATCTCGACCGGCTGGAGAGCTGGGGCAAGCTCCCCTTCCTCGCCCGGCGCGGCACCGCACAGGTCACGCTCCGCCTCCCCCGCGGCAACTGGGAGCTTTACGCACTCGATACCGCCGGGAAACGGATCGCCCGGGTCACGCCGGAACCCGCTCCGGAAGGCACCCTCCGGCTCGCCCTCGACAACGCCCGCTATCCCGAGGCGGTCTTCGCCTATGAACTCATCCGAAAGTAGAGAGAATATGGACCTCAATTCCGAAGCGCTCTTTGTCCCGACCCGGCGGCCGTTCCCGAAAGCGGAGATCCCGGAGGTGATCTTCGACGAACACCCCGAATGGGTGGAACTCTATTGGGAAGCGTGGCGTTCCGCCTGGCGGCACGTCTATGAATCGGCGGTGACACCGGTCTCCCCCTACATGGGCGAAGGGTGCGCCACCTCACGGGTGTGGATCTGGGACACCTCGCTCATGAGTTTCTTCTGCCGCTACGCCGCGCACACCTTCCCGGGCATCGAGAGTCTCGACAATCTCTATGCGATCATGTCGGGCGCACCCGCCGGGCTGAAGATCCAGCACCCGGACAATCCGCCGCTGCCGGCCTGGGCGGAG
>NZ_DBEXAY010000102.1:0-2857 GCF_048170485.1 Victivallis sp.
GTTCTTCTTCCAAAATGTTTCATTCGGTCATCTCTCCTGTTTCAGATACGTTTCCAGTTCCGCCGGCGAACCTGTGCCGGTCACCAACGCCGCATAGGGGGAGTTGGCAACAAACCGGTTGCCGAAGAGATCCACGGCACACCATTGTTTCGAATCCGCCGGACTCCATTTCGCTTCCCGGTACGCGGGGTCCGGCAGAAGAACCGCTGTGCTTTTCGTTCCATCCGAGAAAATCGAGGCATACACCCGGTTCCCGACAGTCACCCGCCGCACAAACCGTTTTCCCTCCAGCAGCGAAGTCAGGTTGGCGTAAGCGGCGGCGGAAGGATGCAACTCTCCCGCAGCTGTAATCAGCAGCCGGTGCGGGTTCAGGGTGCCGTATCCATTGTGCAGCCCCATCGAGTACAAAAATATCTTCTCGACGCCGCAGCCGAGCAGCGAAGTCACGAAGCGGACAATCCGGTCTCCGGTATCGAAAATTTCCGCAGGCGATGCCCCGGGCGGAATCGTCCGGTAGAAGCCGTCGCACGGTTCGACCAGCGGCGATCCTTCGGTGAACCAGACCGGCCGGGGAAGTTTCCCGCTATGGTTCCGGATCGGTCCGATCGCCCGTTCATATCCCCGTTCGACCTCATCCCCAGGAAACCCGGTCAAGCCGGTCAGATACTGGTGATAACTGATCGCGTCACAATCCTCAGCCGCACCGAGTTCCGCCATCCGGCGCGAAAACTCCCGACCGGGGACACGTCCTTCCGACCCCAGGCTGTCGGTGGTGTTCACACCCAGAACCCGTATGGATTTTCCAACGTTCCGGACGGCCTGACGGACCTGTTTCTGCATTTCATAAAACAGCTTCGCCGGATCATCCGGACTCAGGTAATATCCACCGCCGAACGAGGCCCAGCGCTTCGCATTTTCCGGCAGTTTCTTTACATAATCCATGTGGAAAAAGAGCGGCAGCCACGGTTCATTCCAGACATCGAAGACATCGACCTCCCCGGCATAACGCCGGATAATCCGCTCACAATAGCTCCGATACTCCTCCATCGAGAGCGGCAGGAAATAGGGAGAAGTGACCGACTGGCGTAATGTCGGGTACGGAGCACTGCTCTTCACGGCATAACTGCGGAAGGATGGCGCCGTAGTAAGTTCCCCCAGCAGTTTCAGATGATGTCGCCGATAGCGCTGGATTCCCGCATCATCGAAATGCCATTCTCCCGGCTTCCGCTCCAGGTACGCCCAGCCCAGCAGCTGAACTCCGGCATCGTGCAGACGAACCCAGTTTGCGCCGACCGCCTTGGCCATCACAAGATGACGGTTGACCGGCTGGACATGAATCCCGAACGGGGAATCCGGAGCATCTTTTCCCCAGTGCACCGGGCGCGGCAGCAGATTGACCACCCGTTCGGCAACCGGAACTGCAAGAGTTTTTCCGGCGGCATCCAGCTGAGACGCCTCCAGCCGCCACGCTCCCATCCGGCGTTCCGCCGGCAGCTCCAATGCCACCGTCTTCCGAAGCGTTCCGCCATTTCCGGGAAATGGAATCCGGCAATTGACCCGGTCGCCGTACAGGTTGACCGCCTCAATCTTCAAGGTTTTCGCTTCCGGAGCTGGCCGGGCAAGCACCCGCAGAGAAACCGGCTCACCACGGAAAAGGATTCCGGCGGCGGCATTCAATCCTGTGTCAGGGGCAAGTTCCGTCCAGCCGCTCCGTCCAGCCTCCGCCAGTTTCTCCGGCACACCGGCATAGAGAGCATCACACAAAACGGTTCCCCGGAACGAGAGCTCCAATGTATAAATCCCTCTTTCGGATGCGGTAAACGGCACATCCACCCGGCGCCACCCTTCTTCCGGCCGGAGAGAAAAGGAGCGTTTTGCAACAATCCGGCTGCCGCACCGGACAGCGAGTTCCCCCGAAGCGGCCCCTTTCAGCATCATCCCGGCGACAATTTTCCGGCCGGACGGAGGAGGCAGCATCGGAGCACTGTAAATGGAAAGCGTATCGCGATAGTCATAACTGGTCATCACTCCGGAACGCATTTCAATCTTCAACGGCGTCATGCCGCTGGGCCCCGTCTCGCCGGAAGCCGGCGAAAAAACAACATGATCTCCATCGGAAAAGCAGTTCTGCCAGCTCCAGGCTCCCGGAAGTCCCAGCTCCAGAGAGTACTGCCGGAAGAGATTCTGCTCCAGCCCCGTTTCCGGTTTAGCCGGAACCAGCTCCACATCCTGCAGATCGAGCACGGCGACACCGTTGAACTGCATCAGGATCGACAAGGGTTCCCCGGCGGGAAGTCGGCGCAGCGAAAAGACCTTCGACACCTCCTGCCACTCGCCTCCGGGATGAACCGACGTTTTAAACAGCCAGCGATACGGAGCATTCACCATCCGGATTCCGGTATTGAGTCTGCCCCGCCCCAGGAGCCGTACCTTGAATCGAAGCTCCCAGGTGCCGGGCTTCAAATCCGCCGGAAGCCGGAAATCGAACTGGCAGTAGCCGCTTTCGATTTTGCGCACGTCAGCACGTTGAAACGCCTTTCCGTTTTCCCGGTGTACCGAATAGTGAACCCACGCCTTCGCCCATTCGGAATTCTCCCGCCATCCGGGAAGCAACTCGCCGGTCACCCGGCCATCGGACAGCGCAGGATCAACGGCAGCGGACACTGTCATCAGCCATGCCACCGCCAGAAGCAGAGACAAAAAACGGCCCATATCCTCTCCTATGATAAAATTCCACTTCGATGCCGGGAAAAACTCAATTTTTTACGAGTTTGAATTGAGTAAAATCCTCAAACATCCAGTTGTTTTTTAATGTTCGATACACGATATCGAGGAATTTGCGAGCCAAGGCGATATT